>CAILDT010000791.1 GCA_903833025.1 uncultured Bacteroidota bacterium
CTGGAGTAGATCGTGATGGTGAATTATATTTCCCTACTCATGCAGGGCGCATAGGCATTGTTTCATTAAAAATTATTCAGCGTGTCATTGATATGCTATAAAAGCAAAAGGCCTTGCATAAATTAATAGACAAGGCCTTAATTTGACATCATACCGGATTGCAATCTCCTATGTATGACGGCCCCAAAAGAGGACTTAATGCCTGATACTTTCGCAGCGCAGGGACATATTAATTATACTCTCAATTACAAACAGTATCTCTAGTCACAAAAGCTTTATAAGTGCCGCAATCATAGCAAACTGACCCAAGGCTAAACCAATACCCCATTTAACCATTCTGTTTTCCATTTCATAAAGCCTGGCATCAAGATAATCACGAGTAACGGGTAATGATTCCGCTTGCGCCTCTTGAAATGCCTCTGCTACCGCTTCTGCTTTATCTTCTTCAAAGCCTGCATCCCGTAATTTTCTTATGAATTTATGCGTATCAAATGTGATCGTTGTCATAGTGTCCTCGTTTCATCTCTTATTCGTGACATGACTGGTTACTTCAATAAATACTTCACCAAATCTAACAGTTAATCCTTTGTTGATTTTGATTTCATCCATTCTTGAAATTCCTTAAAACTTAAATTGCTTGGCATTGCATGTGATGGAGATGCAAGCGCTTTTTTCATGCGCTCTAAGTCAAAATTAAATAATTTATTGCTCATTATCTTGATTTGTTAGCTTACTAAAAATACCCTTACCAAGTAAGTAAACGCCAACACCACTCATGGCAGTAACAAGTTTTTCAAGTAGATTTGCAGCTATTTCTGATTGAAAAACTGTGCCAAAGAAAGTTAGATATATTAATAAAGCTCCAAAAGCTGTAGAAACAAGACCTATCCCATATAATAATTTTGCAGATACTTTTGCTTGTTGATTTTTAAACTCAATATCGTGGTTTAATTTTTGAATATGATAGTCAAACTGGCGTTTGTCAGCAGCATCATTGGCCTCAATAGCTAGTCTTGCTATTTCAGTGCGCTTATCAGCGCTTTTGATTCTTTCTTTTTCAAGCTCAAACATATCCTTTCCAGAATAATATTCTCCTTCGATAGAGGTGTTTTCTTTATTGGCAATGTGCTGGTGATCTGTTTGATTTTGCATCGTTAATATTATTAGATAAATTATCAATCATTAGATCAATAGGTACTATTTTTATTTGATACCCACCATACGATGAAGTTTCTATCTTAACCACTAACCCATTAGCACTATATTGTTGCCTTATTTTTTGTGCTGCCGCATGAGCTTGGGCATAATTTTTATAATTCATACTTACTCCATTATTTTAGCCATTAATCAGCTCTTGTACTTAGTATAACTTATTTCTTCTTATCATTTTGCGGATTACTAATTACATTCATATAGGTATGTTGCCAATACCCATCTGTATAACCGCTTATTTTGAATCTTTGTAATCTTGCTGTACTGCTTCAATAAATTCTTTACTTGCCGGCCCATCACTCTGCCTTCGATGATAGGCAGACAAGGCATCAGGCAGGTTCATCTCCCCCCCCCCCCCACATTTTCCGGTCGAGCTGTCAAGGGTTTATTTTCTTTATTTTCACTAGATTTAGGCTTATTTGATAACTGATCCATCATCAACTCAATAATTTGTTGCTGTTCTGGGCAGAGCTGGTTGAATTTATCAAGTAGGGGAGAGGGCTGTTGTTTTTCAGTAGTACGTTTTAATCCCTTTCCAGTAATAAACCATTCAACACATACGTTAAATTTTTCAGCAATTTTTATTGCGTTTTCTATACCTGGCATACCTTTGCCATTTATCCAGTCATTTACTGTCGGTTGTGCAAACCCAAGCCACTTAGCAAGCTGAGTTTGATTGGTAGGCGCATCACTGCACTCTTTCCAAATACGATTTAACCTTTCTGAAAATTCTGAATGTTTCATGACCCTATTGTCATTGAAAAAAATATCGGAATCACCTGTTGATTTTTTACCGGAATAGCCTATAATCGAAATCAACATTAACGCCTCGGAATTTATATGGATGTTCTAAGCAAAATTGACAGTCACTTTAAGAACCAAACCGAATTAGGCTTGGCGGTTGGAGTTTCACAATCTGTTGTTTCTGAGTGGCTAACAGGAAAAGCAAAAATTCCACCACTTAGAGCAAAAAAGATTGCTGAACTCACTGGCATACCACGCGAAGAAATCCTCCCTAAAGTTTTCGGATAAATAAACATGCCTGAACTCCGAGTAGAACTTGAAAAGTTTATTGTCGATGTCATGGACGGCTATTGCTCAGGAACTGGCATGTGCCGTACTAAGTTGGCAAACCAGATTCTGGGTGAGTGGGCGCATCAAAAACACCATGAGTCCATTGTGATACTTCGAGTTGCCGGTGGCAATCCGGATAGATCGGAAAAGAAATTATGAGTCAAAAAAGAAACATAGCAGGGGATAAGAGGGCGGCAAGTTTGAAGTTGCAACCTCGTAAGCCTCAAACAAACATGTTTGGTAAGAGTTTCGAGTTAGCTCCAGC
>CAILDT010000792.1 GCA_903833025.1 uncultured Bacteroidota bacterium
AATCTATTGAAATAGCGGTAAATTTATAAGTAGAAGTGTTTGTAAAATTTCTAATTTTTTCTTTAAATGTCCCATGGTCTTCTTTCCAATTTAGTGCAAGGGTCAAAACGCCTTTATCGTCTAAAAACCAATCTCCAGTGTATACATCATCAACTACAAAATTATAATCTTTTGTTATCTTTCTATATAAAAATTTTTCATAATAAGTGCCATCACTCTTAAATTCAATAATTGAATTTTGAGCTGTTTTCCATTTACCAACTAACACCTCTTTCGTTGGCATATTATTAGAAATATTTTTAGGTGCTTCTACTTCTTTTTTTTCTACAACTACTTCTTCTTTCTTTGGTTCAATATTTAAGTCTATTCCAAGGTTTTTAGCACATTGATTTATTACAGCCTCTTTAATTCTTTTAATTTCAATATCAATCATAGCTTGAAAATCAACCTTTGTATATTTCTTTGTTACTTCCCCTATATAACAAAGCGAAATACTTTCTCTTTGGTCATTGGTAGTGTTCTTATATTTTGTAACGTAACTCATACATTCATCATATAAGTTGGTTCGGTCTGCTTTAGTCCAAACGTCAGATTGAGAGAATAAGCCCAAACTAAATGAGCATACTAATAAAGTAAAAATTATTTTTTTCATTTCTTTTTGTTTTTTAATTGTTTATTATTTTTTTAATTTTTGTTTTGCGTTTTTTATTGAATCAATTTTTTCTTGGTCAGGTGTAGAATGAATTATTGCTGTACCTTTTGTAATTGTTTTTGTTGTGTCTTTTTTTATACCCTTATCTTTTCCTACAATTTTTGGTTTTTCATTTGTTCTTTTATTTGTTAAAGAATCTTGGGGCAAAGGTATATTTTTAATTGTAACTTTATTCGTATCTGATAAAGTTTTTATTGTATCCTGAACAGTAGCAACATTTATTTTGCTACTTGAATTGCCACAAGCAGAAGTAATGAGGCAAGCCCCAATGCTAATTAGAGATAATAATTTTTTCATTTTTGAATATTGATTTGTTGTTTTTAATTATAATAAAATAAGTTCCGTTTGTAAGATTGGATTTATTGAATGAAAAATTATTTTCTCCCTCAAAACCTTTACCGTTATAAAGTTCTTTTACTAATTTACCAGTAATATCCACAATGCTAATATTTAGATTTGTGCTTTCTGAAAGTGTAAAATTCACATTAAAGGTTTCCGCAATTGGATTAGGGAATACATTTAAGGAATTAGGTTTTGTTATTTCATTAATTCCAGAACCCGCAGGAACGTGGATTTCTGCAACCCAAGTATCCCAATGATTTGATGAATTACCAAACATTCCGTTCATCCAAATGGAAGGTGTTGCACTACTATGATTTCTTGTTGAACCTGTGTAATCTCCCCATCTTTCATTTGTGGAAGATGTATAACTAACATAACCTGCACTTGCTTTCACAAGTGTTGAACTGCTCCAGTTCATTGAATTGTCGCAATTCACAACACGAACTTCGGGGTAAATTGCAGAACTTGTTCTCCCGAAACCAATCATAACAGAGTTGTCTGCTGGTGTTGTTGCAAATGATACAACGGAAGGATAACAATAATCATAGCTTCCAACCAAGCCATAGGTGCTTGATTGATTAACTTGCGTTGTTACATTTAATCTATTATAATTTATACCGTGCCAACCACTACCAATATCTGAATGAAAAACAAAATGTATTGTTCCTACTCCCGCATTAAATAAATAAAAACCGCTCAATGCCCTGCAATCGCCTGTGTTTAACAAACAACTTGTACCAAGCTGTTGCGCATCTGCGGCAACAGAATAAGAAGTAGTTGAAATTGAATAATAATTTAAAACAGGGCTACTACTTAAATTGTTTGTTATTTGATATAGTTTTATTGTTGAGCCACCCGAACTACTTGTCGCTACTAAAT
>CAILDT010000793.1 GCA_903833025.1 uncultured Bacteroidota bacterium
AACTGGCTTTTATGTATTGTACTATTAGATTTAGGATTTTTCAATTTTCTACACCCCTAAAATAATAATGCTACCTTATAATATATGGATTTCAAGAAGTTGTTTCAATCATTATCAAAATTGGAGTTGGCATTACTAATTATTTTTGTTTTATACATTGCATTACCTATACAAACCCCTGATTTTTTCGCTGGTTTAGTAGACTCATCTTTAGGTATGTTAACTATTTTTGTTATAACTGTTTATCTATTTTTTAATGTGAATCCTATAGTTGCAGTAGTTTATATCTTTGTCGCGTACGAACTTTTACGCCGTAGTTCTAATAAAGCAGGAACAGTAACTATTATTCAACATACTCCATCACAAGCTAACAAAGATTCAGAGATGATAGCAATGAATCCTGTACAAGTTACAACATTGGAAGAAGAGGTTGTTCAACAAATGGCTCCTATTGGAAAAAGTGATCCTGGTATGTTTATTTCCACTTCTTTTAAGCCGGTGGCTGATAAAGTGGGTGATGCTTCTTTATACCGCTAATTATCACTGGTTATCCAAGTTAATGTTCCAACAATTGTCGGTATTACCAAAATTCCTATCCAACAAAAATAATCGCGGAATTGATCCATTGTAATACTGGCACCAGCTACATATGCTTCCTTTATTGTCAATTTACCTCCTTTTACTGGAATCCAAGCTAAGCAAACTAATATTATCATTAAAATGATCCATAGCACAATAATAATTGGTAAACAATTCGGGCCAATAAGATGTTTTAATACGCCTGTTAAAAATCCGATAAATTGAGGTAAACTAAAACTGCCAGTCACACCTTCTCTATTTTCTTCGTTAGAAATAAGTATATAAGTTAAAATGGTAAAAAATACAAAGGCAGATCCAGCCAATAATTCCGTCATATTTCCATTTTGTTGACCTTCATAGAATAATACAACACAAATAATAAGTAAAAACATCATAATAAACGCTTTTGCACTTATTTTATCTTCATTTTTATCCATTTTATCACAGATCGCCATATTATAGAAACGTGGTATTCCCATATAGGCAACGAAAACAACAAATCCGAAAAACAAAAAATTAGAGGATAATTGCGCCATTGAAGAATGTTGTATGTCTTGCATCAGTGTGCTATTTAATGGAATATTATAGGCTAATTCTGAATCAAGTATTGCATCTCCATTTGAATCGGCGGTAGGATTACAATCAATATATATTTGTTCGTCACCCAATGCATTACTTACAGATGTTGTTAATGCTGTTGATGTTTTTTGAGTTTCAGACATATTACTTGGATTTGACAATATTTGACTAACCGGCGTAGATGTTGTTCCTCCACTACTAGTTATAGGTTGGGGATAAATATCAAAAAGTGTGGTACTGCTACTTATGTTACTACCACTAATAAAACTAATAAATCCAGGATTACTTACAGTTATAGGATTTAAATATACAACAACAGTATTATTCAAACTATTTTTAGTATTACCATAAATAACACAGCCCGTGCCATCCTGCCTAGGTATAGTCCCATCGGAACTAGGGCTTATCGTTGCCGATCCAGTACCTTTAGCGTTAGGATCGCTATATATTATTCCACCTGGATTTTTGGGGTCGGAAATTATATTATCAAATAACTGAGATATGGATCCTCCTTGTTTTGTTATATTATCATCTGTACCTTTACTACTAACTGATTGTATTAAAAAACATAAATACATTTTGGATGAATTAGACGGGTTTACCAATTCTAATACTAGTTCTCCAATAATATTGTCTAATTTGCCCGTATCCGTAGTAACACCTGTAATATTATTATGTATCAAATGATAAAAATATAAATTCGTTAGTTTATAATGCGAATTACTATTTGTCGCGGGATCGTTATAATAAGTAGCTTGGTAACTATTTGATGATGTTGTTGAATCGTAGCTTAATTGGTAATAACCCGTTGTTGATTCTGTTTTAATATTAGTAGCACCAAAATTCAATCCAGTTAAATAATAATTTAAAAATGCTGTAGGATTC
>CAILDT010000794.1 GCA_903833025.1 uncultured Bacteroidota bacterium
ACAAATTTGGATAAGAAGAAAAAAGAAACGTCTGTAATATATAGTGCGACAAATAATTCACAAATATATTTTTCGAGTTATGGAGATGATGCAAGCAGAGGGAAAGATATTTATACGATAAAAAGATTGGCAAACGGAGAATGGAGCACTCCGCAAAACTTGGGAGCACCAGTAAATACAGAGTATGACGAGGATTTTCCGTTTCCGCATCCTAATGGTAAAGATTTATATTTCTGTTCGAAAGGACATAACTCGATGGGAGGATATGATATTTTTAAAACAACTTATAATGCAGATACCAAAACGTGGAGCAATCCTGTAAATATGGATTTTCCTGTTAATACACCAGATGATGATATTTTGTATGTAACCGACTTAAATGAAAAGCAGGCATATTTTGCATCAAACCGCTCGAGCACGACAGGGAAAATAGAAGTATATCATATTAACGTTGATAGGAAACCAATAGATTTAGCATTGATAGAAGGGAAAGTGATTAAGAACAGAGATGATGAAAAACTTGATTTGAAAATTATTATAAAAGATTTGAAAGACAACAGTACGATTGGGATTTATAATTCATCTGCAACAGATGGCAGTTATACTTTGAAATTGCCAAATGGAGGAAAATATTTATTTACGATTGAATCGGCAGAATTTCCAACACAATCGGAAGTGGTAGTGTTGCCTGTACAACACGAGTTTGCACCAATGCAACAAGAATTAAGTTATGAATTGAAGAAAGATAAGTTGGTGGTGAAGAATATCTTTGGAGGGACTGGAGATAGTGAAGCGAGTTATTTGTTGGCAACAAATTTTATAAAAGAAAAAGCGAAGATGGAGGTTACCGCAAATGAAGTGGCTGCCGAAACCGCTGCTGCGCGACAAAGAGAATTGGCAGCTGTGAAACCAAAAGAAGTGGAGCCAGCACCTCCATCAGCTGCTAAAATAACCAATGAAGAAAGATTGAAAGTAGCTTTGAAGAAAGCAAAGGATAAGGAAAAGGTATCGAAGGATGCACAGGAGCAAGCAGACATAACTTTGAATTATGTAAAACAAAAAAATGAGATTGCGAGAAATGAAGCACAGGAAGCCGCACAGTTATTAGCAGATGCAGCTAAGATGGATGATAATGTGAAAAAGCAGGCGACAATAGCAAAAGCGAAGGATATAAATGCGCAGGCACTGCAAAAGATAATTGAAACAAAAGCTGCACTTAATTTGTCGAAAAAGCTGGGTGTTGTAGCTGATGCTAAAAAGAAAGAGTCGGATGTTTCACAACAGTATGCAAGTGATTTGGAAGTTGCAATAAGTTCAAGAACTTCGGAAGCAGACTCAAAAAGATTGGAAGAGCAAAACAAAAAGATGGAAGATCTTGAGCAGTCGAATGCAAGCACAGAAAGAGTTTTTAGTGATGTGAAAACAGATTTAGATGCTAAGAAAAAAGAATTAGATAAGGCGATAAAAGCAGTTAGTAATAAAAAACAAGAGATAGCTGATAATGAAACGATAATTGCAAATCTGAAATCGGATTTGGAAAAAGCAAGAAAAGAAGACTTGAAAAAGGGGTTGCAAGGGCAAATAGCTGATATGACTGAAGAGAATAAAGGGTTGGAAAAAGAACTTGAAAAAAAGAATGCTGATTTGTATGCTATACAAAATGAATATGACGGAGTAAAGAACGAAAATGATTTGGTAGCTGTAGTGGTAGACCAAGCTAGTAATGGAACAAGTGAAGAAGCAGCAGCCAAGGTGGCGGATGTTAATAAAGTAACATTGCAGGAAAAAGTAAATGATAACGCAAGGATAATATATGAAAATGACAATACTATTAATGCCGCGACAGCAGCAAATAAACAAACAAATTCAGCTTCGGCAACTCAGCCGATAACTGGCAACAACACACCAACGGTGGTTAAAAAACAACCTGAGACAAATACTACACAATCGGAAACAAGTAACACAACACAGCCAGAAGTAAATACAAATGTAAACTCTACGCAGGCAACATCGAATACGAATCAGCCGACAAACAAGACAATACAACCAACAATCAACAATACAACGCCAACAAAAACGGGCAATACAACACCAACAACAAATACAACACAACCTGTAAATAATACCATGCAACCAACAACTCAAAATGTTGCGGTTATAAATAAAAAGTATCAAGATGAAATAGTAAAAACAAATAAAGTAACAGATGCGGTTGAACGTGAGAAGGCAAAAACGGAAGTGTTGAAAAATTGGAATAAGGAAGTAGATGAAACGATTGCGAAACAAAAGGAAACTTTAAAAGGCATAACAGATGTAGAACAAAAAAAGGAAGTAGCAAAACAAATAGCGGAAGGAGAGAAACAATCGAAAGAATTGAAAACACAAACAACGGAAAGCGTAGCGAAAGTAGAAACATTAAAAAAACAAAATGGAGTAGCTGTAAATTCATCGGGAACTAATACAAAATCGGATAGCGAAAAACTAGATGTAAATGCAAGTAACTCAGTAACCAGCAATAAGCAACCAGCTTCGGATGGAACACAAGCCAATGCAAATAACCAAACAACTGTAAAATCAGATGTAAAACAATCATCATTTGAATCTGTAGAAATTATAAATAAAAAATACCAGAATGAAATAGCTGCAACTAATAAAAAAGAAAATGAATCGGAACGTGAACAAGCGAAACTGGAGATTCTGAAAAACTGGAATAAGGCGGTGGATGAGAATATTAGTAAACAAAAAGAAAGTTTAAATACAACAACAGACCCAGAAGAAAAAAACCTGTATGCTAAAAGAATAGCGGATGCGGAAAAACAATCGAAAGAAATAAAAACACAAACAACAGAAACAACCGCGAAAGTGGAGACATTGAAAAAACAAAATGCAGTTGTTGTTAATCCTCTTGTGAATAATAAAGTCGATTCATTGAAACGAAACACAACTTCTACAGAGCCTTCTTTGGTATCAACACAACCAAATGTTATTTCAATAGAGAATATAAATAAAAAATATCAGGATGAAATAACTGCCACAACTAAAATTGGTAATGAAACAGTAAGAGAACAGAAAAAATTAGAAGTGTTAAAAAGTTGGAATGGAGAAATTGATAAAACTATTGCGAAGCAAAAAGAAGATTTAAAAGCTACAAAAGACCCTGAAGAGAAAAACTTGTACTCTAAAAAAATAGCAGACGCAGAAAAACAATCGGAAGAAATAAAAACACAAACAACAGAAACAACCGCGAAAGTTGAAACATTGAAAAAGCAAAATGCAGTTGCTGTTAATAGTACTAATAATACAAAATCGGATTCGGCGAAATTGAATACTAATTCAACTCAACCGACAACAAACAATAATGTTAAACCAGTAACAGAAGAAAAAGTAAATACAAATACTATTTCGACGATAAACCAGAAATATCAAGATAACTTGACAGCAAATAGTAAAATAACGAACGAGGAAGAAAGAGAAGAGGCAAAATTGGAGATTCTAAAAAGTTGGAATAAAGCGGTTGAAGAAAATGTTGCAAAACAAAAAGAAACGTTAAACATAACTACTGACCCAGAAGAGAAAAATTTGTATGCTAAAAAGATTGCTGATGCTGAAAAAGAATTGAATGAATTGAAAACTCAGGCAACGGTATCAACAGCGAAAGTAGAAACATTGAAAAAACAAAACACAAATGTTATACAACCAAATGTAAATCCGAAAGCAACAAATGCTGTTGCCGTAAGTAATAACACTGCTAATAGCAATAAAATAACTAATGGAACGAAACCCATAACAACAAATAATACTGAAAACAAAACAACAAAAGTATCGCAACCACCTGTGGCTGTTTCGTTGGTTACGATAAATGATAAATATTCGAAACAGATAAACGAAACAGATAAAATAGCGGATAAAGTAGAAAGACAAAATACGAAAACAGAAATATTAAAATCCTGGAATAAAGAGATTGATAATAATATTGCAAAACAAAAAGAAGATTTAACCAAGGTTACTAATCCGGAAGAAAAAGATTTGTATGCGAAGATATTGGCTGATGCTGAAAAACTTTCAAGAGAAATTCAAAATCAGACTAATAAAAGTGTTACAAAAGCAGAGACTTTAAAAAAGGAATCTACTACAGTTGTAACTACCTCTTCTGGAAATAATAATAGCACAAACCCTATTGGTACCAATAATACAAATAACGCTTCTCAACCTACAACAAATAAAACACAACCAAACACTAACACACAAAAAGTAGAATATGCACCGAATGAAGTGTTTGAAAAAAAGACAGTAGCAGCTTATTCAGCAAAAAAACCTATTCCTGTGGATGAAAAAGTGCCAGAAGGACTTGTATTTAAAGTTCAAATAGGTGCGTTTAAAAAGCCTATTCCCCAAGATTTGTTTGAAGGCATTCGCCCAATAACAGGTGAAACTACAAAGGAGGGTTATATACGCTATATGGCGGGAGTTTTTGTAAAATTTCCATCGGCGCAAAAAGCAAAGGATGAAATAAAAAGTTATGGTTATAAAGATGCATTTGTGGTTGCGTTTCTTAATGGTAAGCGAATTCCAATAGGTGATGCCTTTGCTATGATTGGTTACGACCCATTAACTCCAGCAAATATGCAACAATCTGCGACTAGTAGCCAACCATCCGCTACCAGTAGCCAACCATCCACGACCGGTGGCCAACGATCCGCTACTGTTAACCAACCATCCGCGACCAGTAGCCAACCATCGGTGACTAGTAGCCAGCCATCCGCTACTAGTAGCCAACCATCCACCACCAGTAACAATGTAACAAATACAGGTAATTCAGTATCTTATACGGTGCAAATAGGAGTTTTTTCTCAGCCACTTCCAGCATCCAAATTGGATAATATTCAGCCGGTATTTGCTGAAACTACGCCAAATGGTTATATAAGATATATTTCAGGAAACTATAATAATACACAAAAAGCACAAAAAGCAAAGGAGGGAATGGTGAATTCGGGATTTAAAGATGCATTTGTAACTGCTTATTACAATGGAAAAAGAATTACTCTAGTGGAAGCAAGGCAATTGGAAAATCAAGGTGGTAATACATCTGACGCTTCGCAAAATATTCCAACGAATTCCAATCCGCTGATAAAAGAAAATACGTCGCCTACTATTGTTGAGATGGTTAAGAATAACAATATGCCGCCAACTCCTGCAAATAATACTCAACCAACAATTACTAAAACGGAAGTGCAGCCAACTACTAATAATCAACTACCTCTAACAAACAATGAGCAACCAGTTACCACTAAACAACCTGTTTTCAATAGTGCGGTGCAACCAATAGCTAACAAACAACAACCAACAACTAATATAGATACTGTAACAACAGACGAAGTTCCTGAAAGTTTGAAAAAATTAACTACTACTATAGAGCAATTATCAAATAATAATGAACCAGTTACTAATCCTGTTGTTCAACCTGTTGTGGCTAATAACCAACCTTCAGTAAATAATAAGGTTCAACCTATAAATACGAATACAAACCAACTCCCAGTTGCAAATGTTTCAGAACAGCCCATTGCTATTCAACCTGCGGAACCATTGGCTGATTCTACAAAACAAAAATTAATTAATGCAGTTGCAAAATATAATGAGCTACCCGTTGATTCTGGTATTGTTTTCAAAGTTCAGATAGGAGCATTTAGGGAAGAAATTCCATTGGGGGTGGCAAATAACTTTTTGAAAGTAGCGAAACAGCAGGCGATAAAAAATTATAAAGATGAAAACGGTTTTACTGTTTATATTTTAGGTAGTTTTAAAACGTCAGAAGAAGCAGGCAAAATTAAAAACGATATAGTGGAACA
>CAILDT010000795.1 GCA_903833025.1 uncultured Bacteroidota bacterium
ATTAATAATAAATGCGCTGTACCAACCAATGTTAACCAAGGAACCAATGAAGCATTTTCAACAGGGTCCCACGCCCAAAAGCCTCCAAAACTTAATGATTCATAAGCCCATGCGCCACCCATTAAAATACCAACACCTAAAACAGCCACTCCAATAAATGCCCAGGGTAATGCTGGTTTAATCCATTCTGTAAAACGTTTTTTCCATAAGCCGGCAATTGCATAGGCAAAAGGTACAACTGTTAATGCAAAACCAAGGAATAGAGTAGGAGGGTGGATGGTCATCCAATAGTTTTGCAACAATGGATTTAATCCTCTGCCGTCTAATTTATCAAGATAGTGAGCATTTTGAAATAAAGGAATTCCTGCAAAATCAGGGTGGTTACGCAAAAGAATTGTAAACGGATTGCTTCCTATTTTGTGTTCAAATATAAATACGCCTAAAAGCATTGAAGTTAAAAATGCCTGAACTAACGATATAGTAACCATTACAGGAGCTTCAAATGTTTTGGCTGTTCGTTGTAAAATTAAACCAATAACAACGTGCCAGAAAGTCCAGAGTAAAAAACTGCCCTCTTGTCCTTCCCAAAAGCAAGATAAAATATAACGCATCGGCATTTCTTTGCTGCTGTGATGCCATACATATTCATATTCGAAATAATGATTGTAAAGCATCACGAATAATGAACCAACAATACCAGCAACTGCTAAGCTGTGCGCGCGAAAAGAAATACGAGCAATGCGTTTCCAAGATGGTGTGTCTTCATCATCTCGCGAAGCGAAAAAATAACTTATGCTTGATAAAACTGCAAGAACAAAGGAGAGAATGACGAATACATTACCAACTTTTCCAATACCTAAATGCTCATTAATGTATTCCATATTTTATTTACTCGCTTCCGGTTTTCCGTCATTATATTTCGACGGGCACTTCATTAAAATATCGGATGCTTGAAAGTCATTTTCAGGCATTTTCATTTTGCCTATTAAGACTATCTGTTCGGAGTGTTCGAAATCCTGTGGTTTGTTTTTATGAAGCACTACTTTACATTCAGTTCCTTTGTTATCCACTAAATAAAACGAAAATTTATTGGCATCCACTTTTGGTTCGTATACCATATCTTTATCTTTATCTCGTTTCCCGACCACGTGAAACTCATTACCAGGTTCATTTGCCGCTTCAGTAAAACTTGCATACGTGCTTGTTTTGCCTAATGAAAGAATTATTATTCCAATTGCAACTGCAATAACTATGATGCCTATTATATGTGTTTTTTTCATTTGTTTTTTATTTCTTTTTCTAATTTATTAATCTTCCTATCTAAAATAATAAGGTATGTAACTATGCCTGTAAAAATAATACAAAGTACTGCTACTACTACATATATTTTTCCTGATTGGCGCATTCCGTCAGCCATTTCCATTGGTGCATCCGTGGTTTGTGAAAAAGCACTTGCTGAAAATAATACAAAAGCAAATGAAATTAGAGTTTTAATTTTATTAATCATCGAACAAAGTTTTACGTTTTAATTTTTCAGTTCTTACTCTCAAAGTGAGTATCCATATGGCAATTAATATCCAACCTATGATTGCAGGATAAAACACCATTCGCATATATTTATCTAAATCGTATTTGCTAAAGCCAGGGTTTCCGCCATTTCCTGGATGGAGAGAATCTGTCATCCGTGGTAAAATCAAGAGGAAAACAATTAGCATTACATAAGCAAATATATTATATACTGCTGAAATTCGAGCTCGTTTTTGTTCTTCATCAATAGAACCACGCAAAATAAAATAAGCGAAATAAATTAATAAGGTGATAGCCGCGCCATTTAATTTTACATCATTTACCCACCATAAACCGCTGCTTTCTCCCCAAGTGTATCGTGTCCAGATGGAACCGGTGGCAATGCCAAGTATTCCAAATAAAGTTCCAACGCTTGCTGCTTGTGATGCTACAATATCACTTTTAATATCGAATTTGTATAAATATTTTATGCTATGCCAAAGCGAAACAAAAAGAATGGCAATCATTGTAAACCACATAGGCACGTGAAAATATAGGTTACGTATACTTTCGTGAACCATTGCTAGTGCAGGTACTTTTAGCAAAAAGCCAGCAATAATTGTGTAAAGTACAAATACTACCGAAACTATTTTCCACCAATTATTTTTCATTTTCAAAGCTGATTATTCTCTTTATTCGCGCCAAAGGTAGCGAAATAATAGATAAGACAAACTGACGATTATCACATTAAGAAATAGCAGAACTACTAAATAACTTACATCCCACTTTTGCAACCCATCTATTGCGTTTTTCGATAGTTTTATTAAAACCATCAATAACGGCATCATTATCGGGAAACTCAATATTGCCATTAAGGTAAAGTTGTTGCTCGTTTTTGCTGCTATTGCCGAAACCATTGTTAATAAAGACGAAAAGCCGAAACTACCCAATAACAAGGTTAATAAAAACAAAGGATAATCCTGAATTAAGTTCCCTATAAAGATGCTGTAAACCAATAAACAAAGTGCCGATAGTACGGTAAGCAAAAGCGAATTGTAAAGTATTTTTGATAAAATTACTGCTTGCGGACTAACTAATGTATATAGATAAAGCATTTTTCCTTTGGTGTCGGTTATAAAACTTTTTGCGATTGCATTTATGGATGCAAATAATAGGATTATCCAAAAAAGAGCATTCCAAACTGTAGGCGATATTATATTTTTGAAGGATAAGTAACTTACAAAAACGGTTGAAACCACGTATAATAAAATACCGCCCAGCGCATATTTATTCCGCAGTTCCAGTTTTATTTCTTTAGCGATAAGGTATTTTATTTGGGTGAATAACATTTCGGGCGGCAAAGATATGGATTTAGAGGTTAGGCAAAAGGTAAATATCAAATTGTTTGAAAGGTTGCTTCTAAATTAATTCCACCACATCACCTTGTTCGGGTATTCTTATATGTCTGAAACCAGCATCGGTTAGTTTCTCTTTATAATTTAATTGCACTTCGTATTCGCCGTGTACCAAAAACACTCCTTTTATTTTTGTTACATCCTGACATTCTAAATATTTTATCATCTCCTTATAATCTCCGTGCGCACTGTAGGAATCAATAATAATTACTTCTGCTTTTACATCGTGCTCCATCCCGAAAATTTTCACTGTTTTATTTCCTGCACGTAATTTCCCGCCCAATGAATTTGGTTCGGCATATCCTACCATCAAAATAGTATTGTTGGGGTTGGAAATATTATTTGCAATGTGGTGTTTTATTCGCCCGGCATCAGCCATACCTGAAGCTGAAATAATAATGCAGGGTTCGGCAAGGTCATTTAATTCTTTTGATTCCACCACATCCTGCACATAAATTAAATTATCAAAACCAAACGGATTGGAATCTATTTTCATATATTCAATAATATCTTTATTAAAACATTCGGGATGGTTTCGCATAATGTTGGTAGCATTCACCGATAGCGGACTATCAACATAAACATTAATGCGAGGCAACATTTTTTTATGTTCCATTTGGTCTAATGCATATACCAATTCCTGCGTGCGCCCTAAGCTGAAAGCGGGAATAATAAGTTTTCCTTTTTTTGTAATGCAGGTATTATAAACTACGTCAAACAATTGTTGTTCACTGTAAGTTGCATCGCTGTGCAATCTGTCGCCATATGTAGATTCTGTAATAATATAATCCGCTTGTGGAAATGGTTGCGGGTCTTTTAAAATAGAACCATCGTAACGCCCTATATCACCCGAAAAGAAAATTTTTGTCGTTTCTCCATTTTCTTTGACCTGAAGATTAACGCCCGCACTACCCAATATATGTCCCGAATCGGTAAACATAACACTTAAGTTTTCATACACATCATAAACTTTGTTGTACTCAACGCCTACAAATAGAGGCAAACAAGCTTCTACATCTTTTACTGAATAAATTGGTTTTAATAAATCCAATCCTTGTTTCAATCTTCTTTTATTAATAAACTTAACATCGCCTTCCTGTATATGTGCACTATCAAGCAACATTATTTTACATAAATCAGCAGTGGCAGGTGTGCAAATAATAGGACCTCTGAAACCTTGTTTTACAAGGTTAGGAATATTTCCAGAATGGTCGATATGTGCGTGCGAGAGAATTAAATAGTCTATTTCGGAAGGATGAAAAATAAATTCACGGTTCATTGTATCAGTGTCCTTGCCTCTTCCCTGAAAGAAACCACAGTCGAGTAAAATCTTTTTTCCGTCATCTGGCAATAGTAAATGCTTGCTTCCTGTAACAGTTCGCGCTGCTCCGCAAAATTTTATTTTCATAATTTTATTTTTTAATTATTTTGCAAAGATAGGTTTCATCATAACATCTTTAAGAATAATATTTATCAGTATCTATATAACACTACTTATTATTACCTTTGTATCCTAATTTAAAATAGATATGAAAAAACAAATTTCTTTAATTATGATTGCTATAGTGGTAATGACAACTACTTTAGTAAAAGCACAAGCATCTTTTTATTCATTAAAGGCAAAAACAATAGATGGCAAAGATTTTAATTTTGCCGATTTAAAAGGCAAAAAAGTATTAATAGTAAACACCGCTTCCAAGTGCGGATTTACGCCACAGTACGAAGATTTGGAAAAATTATATGAAAAATATAAAGATAAAAACTTTGTAATTCTTGGTTTCCCAGCAAATAATTTCGGACATCAGGAACCAGGTACTAATACTGAAATAACAGAGTTTTGCACAAAAAACTATGGGGTAACATTTCAAATGATGGAAAAAATTTCGGTGAAAGGTGATGATATGTCTGATGTTTATAAATGGCTTACCAAAAAAGAAAACAATGGCAAAATGGATTCATCTGTGAAATGGAATTTCCAGAAATATATGATTGATGAAAAAGGTAATTTAGTAGATGTAGTTTATTCAGAAAAAAAACCTGATTGTAAAACTATTACCGATTGGATTATTGATTGGAATAAATAGATAAAAATGAAATTAGATATATTAGCTTTCGGTGTTCACCCTGACGATGTAGAGCTTTCCTGCTCGGGCACGTTGCTTAAACATATTGCAATGGGTAAAACCGTTGGTATTGTAGATTTAACTTCCGGAGAATTGGGAACCAGAGGAAGTGGAGAATTACGATTGGTAGAAGCTGCCAATGCGGCGAAAATACTTGGTGTTGTTGTCAGAGATAATTTAAGAATGGCGGATGGGTTTTTCAAAAATGATAAAGAACATAAATTGGAAATAATTAAAAAGATAAGAGAATATCAACCTGAAATAGTTATTTGCAATGCCTTATCCGACCGCCACCCCGACCACGGACGAGCAGCACAATTAGTTTCAGAAGCTTGTTTTTATAGTGGGTTAAGACGCATTGAAACAAACGTGAATAATGCTAATCAAATATGCTGGCGGCCAAAAGTGGTATACCATTATATTCAGGACAGGCAATTAAAACCCGATTTTGTGGTTGATGTTACTCCTTTTGTAGAAAAGAAAATGGAAGCTATAATGGCTTTTAGCTCGCAATTTTATAATCCTGATTCTAATGAGCCGGAATCTCCTATTTCAGTAAAAAATTTTTTGGAGGTAACCAAAGCTAAAATGATAGTAAATGGGCGCGATGCAGGATTTGAGTTTGCAGAAGGATTTAATGTGAGCAGGGCAATAGGAGTAAATAATTTGTTTGATTTAATTTAAAGCTATAACCTATGAGTAGTTTATTTTACTTTTTAGTTACCACTTACGCTGGCGGTTTTTTGCTTACCTTGTTGGGAGCAACTATGATTATTGGTATTTGGAAAAATTCGGTAATTGCTAAACCAACAATCAATGACGATTTAATAGGGTATGTAGGTGGGTTTGGATTTATGCTTATTGGACTTTTTGTTATTGGTGCAAAAATATATTTGATGTATCATTAAACGAGTGCATTATTCTTCCAAATAGTCGATACTTGTTCCTTCTCTTGCAGGTATTATCCTATAAGTTTTAATAAAATCTTCCAATTGATTAGCATTGGAATTATAAAAGCGTTTCGTTAATTGCTCAAAGGTATAACCCTGTTTTATTGCTTTTACTATTCTTGAGTCAATGCTTTTTTCTGAAAAAGGAAGCTGTAATTCATATTCATCAGCCACCTGCTTTATAGCAGCTACGGAACAATTATATTTTTCACTTAGTTCATTTTCTATACACCCATCCGAAAGGTCATTAATAATCCTCAACCTGTAAGCAGGGGTTAAGTTGCGGTCGGTAAGTTTTTCCTGCTCTTCGGTTATTATTTTACCTGTGCTTAATTTAGTAAGCACCTCCATATCACTGTTTGTATATCTTCTTTTTTTTCGTCCGAAATAATAACCAAGTGCATCGGTAAAACTGTTTTGCCGCTGCCAAGGACCAATGTTTTTAAAGTATCTACTACAACCTATAATGTGGGTACTATGGTAATTAACCGAATGATATTCGTAGTAATAAAAACCCAACTCACGGCATTTATTCTTAAATGCTACATCGTCAGGATACTGCTGTTTCAAATTATTTATAAAATCCGTATCCCTTTCCTTGA
>CAILDT010000796.1 GCA_903833025.1 uncultured Bacteroidota bacterium
ATCGGCAGCAGGTTGCTGATACCCTGCATCATCCACCGCAAAGCCCTTCACCGGCAACTCATCACCAAACGGAGCATCCAATTTAACCTGTTCCCCTTTTTCATTTGTCAAATAATCAGTAAGCGGATTAAAAGTTAAATCTCCTGCAATAGCCATTGCTGTTACTATTTCCGGAGAGGCGACAAAAGCATACGTATTTGGATTTCCATCAGCACGTTTCGCAAAGTTTCTATTAAACGAATGAATAATTGTATTTTTTTCTTGCTTCTCTGCTCCCATTCTATCCCACATTCCGATACACGGACCGCAAGCATTTGTAAATACCTTAGCACCTATCTGGTCGAACACATCGAGGAAACCATCGCGTTTAATAGTAAATCTTATTTGTTCCGAACCCGGATTAATCAAGTATTCCGATTTTGCTTTTAGGTTTTTAGCAGAAACTTGTTTTGCCAAACTCACAGCTCTTGAAATATCTTCGTAAGACGAGTTGGTGCAAGAACCTAACAAACCAACAGATATTTTTGTGGGCCAACCATTTTTAATCGCCGCATCTTTCAGTTGAGAAATAGGAGTAGCCAAATCTGGAGTAAACGGACCATTAACGTGTGGTTCCAACGTGTTTAAATCAATAGTAATTACTTGGTCGAAATATTTTTCAGGGTCTGCATATACTTCAGCATCAGCAGTCAAATGTACTTTTATTTCATCAGCTAACGTAGCCACATCAGCACGTCCAGTAGCTTTTAAATAGCGCGACATAGAATCGTCGTAACCAAAAGTAGAACAAGTAGCACCTATTTCAGCACCCATATTACAAATAGTTCCTTTACCTGTGCAACTCATTGAAGTAGCACCTTCACCAAAATATTCAACCACTGCGCCTGTTCCACCTTTTACAGTTAATATTCCAGCAACCTTTAATATCACATCTTTTGGAGCAGTCCAGCCGTTTAATTTTCCTGTAAGTTTAACTCCAATAAGTTTTGGCATCTTCAATTCCCAAGCTAATCCCGCCATCACATCACACGCATCAGCACCACCAACACCAATAGCTATCATTCCTAAACCCCCTGCATTAACTGTATGCGAATCGGTACCAATCATCATTCCTCCGGGGAAAGCATAATTTTCTAACACTACCTGATGAATAATACCTGCACCAGGTTTCCAAAAACCAATGCCATATTTATTGGAAACAGAACCAAGAAAATCAAACACTTCCTTACTTTCATTATTTGCGAAAGCCAAATCTTCATTCGCTCCATTCTTGGCTGTTATCAGGTGGTCGCAGTGAACGGTAGAAGGCACTGCCACCTTCGGACGACCTGCCTGCATAAACTGTAACAACGCCATTTGTGCAGTTGCATCCTGCATTGCTACCCTGTCGGGAGTAAAATCAACATACGATTTTCCTCTTCCGAAGTTTTCTGCTTTCTGGTCTTTATGCAAATGTGCGTAAAGAACTTTTTCTGTTAATGTAAGTGGACGTCCAACTAAATTACGCGCCGCCTCAACTTTTGCAGGAAGATTTTTATACACTTCCTTAATCATTTCAATGTCGAATGCCATTTTTTTATTTTGCTTTATTGTTATACTACTATATTGTTTTTATTTGAAATCAGAAATCTGCAATCCCCTCATCGGTAAATTTATTTATCCTCCGTTTTTTCTTCTGGCGAAGCACCGTCATCTTCTTTGGGTTCTTCGGTTTTTTCCTGAATAGCTCCTTTCTCCGTTAAATAAGTAATTATCGATACAGCCCCTTTATCTTCCGCAATCTTCAAGGGCGAATCACCAGCAGTGTTTTTTGCATTTATATCAAGCCCTTTCTCTAAATAATATTTTAGCAAATCTAATTTCCCTGCTCTGCAAGCGGCGTGTACTAAGGTATTGCCTGCATCATCTTTATCTGTGAGTTTGCACCCTTTGGTTAAAAAATAATCAACTATAGCTCTATCTGGAGCTTCATCCTTGTCTTTTTCTTTTTGGGCGGATGCGAACAAAGTTGCTTTGTGCAACGGATAAATATTTTCCGGTTTTGTAAAACTTGCTCCCTTACTTACTAATAGTTTCACTACTTCGGGCTGAGAATAAGTTATAGCAGTTTGAAGTGGCGATGTGGTAATACTCTGGTCATCTGGGTTTACGATATTAGGATTCTTTTTTATTGCCATTTGCACCATTTCTAATTTTCCTTCTTTTACATAATCCAGAAATTTATTTCCATCGAAAAAAGAAATTTCAATAATTTGACGACTACTGTCTTTAACATCTATAGTTGTGCGGAAAACTGCACCTGCTGTTTTATCGGACGAAGTAGCTTCTATTTGATTTATCCCATAATTTAATATGGTGTAAGAAGGAGCAAACGCTTTGGCATTAATTATTTTTG
>CAILDT010000797.1 GCA_903833025.1 uncultured Bacteroidota bacterium
CAATCCATATCAAACGAGAAATTGAAGCGGGACTTTTTTTATGAAAATAAAAATAGCGTTGGATGCCTAATGTATATAGGGGGTAGAAGTGGGCGTAGGATTTATTGAGCATTGCGAATTGGCAGGAAACGTCTATTCGTAAATTTGAGTTGTGCATGTATTGTATGCTTGGGGCGATGTCTATATAGTTACCTGCTTGAAGTAGGGGAGTGGTGATGGGTACGTTTTTTACTCCGTATTGTGTTACTGTTGCGCCTTGGTAGGACTTTCCGAGAAATTCTAAATAGATATTCCAGTTACCTTGTTGGTAGGTTTCGTATTTTCCAGGAAATAATAAGTAGCCAATGGAGAGGTTGTATTTTATTGCTTGTCCGTATTTAATTTCTGTTGGTACATCTGCACCTCCGTATATATCGGGTGAGTAGCCGTTGTATGGTTTTGGAATTATTGCGCCTGATGTGAGTGAGATGGCGAAATGATTTTTTAAATAGGTTGCTATTAGTCCGCCTCCGTAACCTCTGTTATCGTCTAAGAGGTTAGGTTCTGTTTCATCGTGTGCTACTTTTACGTTTGACCATTCGGCATAAAGTGCTACTCTGAAATGCTGATGTTCTCTATCAAAGGTGAGGAATCGGTATTTTGCGTATAGGTATATTCCGTTGTATTGGTAAGGGTAGTGTAGTCCTCGTTGAAAATCGCCGGTTGAAAATGTTGATTGGTTTCCGTTGTGTGTATGTGATGCTAACCCTGCCGGAAATTCGGTGTCGTGGTGGTTAGAAACAGTTGCTGTTGCCATTATGGAGAGTTTTGGCAATACTCCATACATTAGGCGAAGTGCAAATAAGTTTCTTAATATATTTATTTCCTGATAGGTGTCGCCAAAGGCGCGTACTCCCAAAACGCCTTTGGGTACTGTGCTTGCTGGTTCGTTGAGTGGAAACAATTCTTGTGAATAAATTGTTTTAGTATTCAGTAAGAGAATAAATAAAATAAAAATTATATTATGTTTTTTATAATAAAGAAACATAATATGTTTTTGAAACTACTGTTGTTTGTGGTGTTGGTGGGGTGCAAGCATCTATGCAATATTGTTTCCAATTTTTATATTCTTTGTTCGACATAAATTTTTGTCCGATAAATTGGAGTGTGGTTGTGCCTTTTAATTCTTTATTGTCGGGGGTTTTTATGAAATGGTAATTGTTGCTTTCAAATTGACAACAAGTGTTATTTGATATTTTTAATTCGGGAATATATATTTCTGCGCTTAAACTGAGAAGTGAGAAACCTGCATCGGTAACGGCTTTAGCAATTTTATCTATTTCTACTTTTGCACCTTTTTTGAATGTTATTTTGCCTGTGGTGTGTTCTAAATTCATTATAACGCTGTCAACAAAACTTAATTTTCGGATGCTCATTTCAACGCTTCGGGTGCAGGCGGAGCAGGTAAGTCCGTCAACTCCGATTTGAGCAGAATTAAATTGGGCAAAGGAATTGAGTGTTATTAGTGTGAGGAAAATAAATAATATGGTGTTTCTGAAAAGTTGCATTCAAATAATATTTTTATCAAAAGTAGATAAAATGTTGGAGTTATAAATGAGATGTTTGATTTATTTGTTTTATCGGTCTAATAAATTTGAATTATCTTTGTACCCAAATTATATTTTAATTGAAACATTTATTTATCATATTAACTATATCAAGTATCATGCTGCAAACGTTTAGCAATAGTTTTATTCTGTTGAATTATCAGGTGAATAAGGAGTATATTTCTAAAAATCTTTGTGAGAATAAGGATAAACCGCAGATGAAATGCTGCGGTAAATGTCATTTAAGAAAACAACTTGCTAAGGAAGAGAAAAAAGAAAACACACCTTTTTCTCAAAATATGAAAGTGAAATTTGAAATGCAATTTGTTTCTGAAAATAGTTTCGCTGTTGTTTCTACTTATAAAAAGATAACAGAATTAAATTCTGATTATTCTTTTTTTATTCCTACTTCCCCTTCTACATTTATATTTCATCCCCCTCAAGTTTAATTTTTTTTTAGCAGTGTTGAATGTTGTTTGCTGAATAAGGCATAGCTTTATTTTGTAAATGTATTTCAAAGAATTATTGTTTCAAAAAAATTAAAATAATGAAAGCATTAAAATATATAATGCTATTATTTCTTTTTATAAGAAGTATAATAGCAAGTTCGCAAAGCTGTGATTCAATGGCGGTGTGTGATTGCGCGACAAAAGATTTAAGTCCTTCGGGGGTTATGCTTGGTCACGAACACGGGAAAGGAACGTGGAAAATTTCGTATCGTTATATGAGTATGATGATGGAAGGCAAGCTATCAGGTGCAAATACGGTGGATGATAATTTTGTTTTCAATACTTATTTAATGTCTCCGCAAAAAATGCAAATGGATATGCAGATGGTGATGGGGATGTATGGTTTTACAAATAAGTTTTCGGTAATGTTGATGTTGAATTATACTTCTTTGAAAATGGATATGTCGGCTTTGGCAGGTTCTACAATGCAAATGGACGGTATGACAATGGTAATGACTGCTAATACAATTAGTATGACTACTAAATCTTCGGGGTTAGGTGATACAAAATTATATGGTGTGTATGCGTTGGTCAATAAAAATGTACATCATCTTTTTTTGTCGGAAGGAATTAGTATTCCTACTGGAAGTATAATGATGAAAGGCGGTTCGGGTGATATGATGTATGCTAATATGCGTTATCCTTATATGATGCAGTTGGGTTCGGGAAGTGTGGATTTTATGCCTGCTGTAACTTATCTTTTGAAGAAAAATAAAACGTCGGCAAGTGTTGAGATTAGTTCGGTTGTGCGTCCTTTTAATAATTCGCTTAATTATCATTTAGGAAATGAATATAGGTGTAACATTTGGGTTGCGCATAAGTGGTTTCCGTGGGTTAGCAGTTCGTTGAGGGTGGAAACTAATTCTGTTGGAAGTATTACAGGCAAAGATAAAACGCTGTATGAAACAATAGAACCCTCTGCATTTAATAAAAATTACGGAGGACAAAATATATATGGTTTTTTAGGAATTAACTTTTACATAAATAAAAGTTTTTTGAAAAACAATAAGTTCTCTATTGAATATGGATTACCAATTTATCAAAATGTAGTGGGGGTTCAGCTGGCTGAAAAATCAACGCTTTATGCAGGTTGGTTGATTTCGTTTTAAGTAAAAATAAATATTAATAATAAA
>CAILDT010000798.1 GCA_903833025.1 uncultured Bacteroidota bacterium
CGTAAAAATTATATAATTGTTTGCTCATATATTATATCTATATATTATAAGCATATAATATGAAACAAACACATAAAAAGAAAGGAACATCAACAATAAGGAAGCGGACCTTTAAAAAAAAAGATTATATTAGTGGCGATGGCATGCTAACCACTGTATGGGGTCCGAGTATGTGGCATTATTTACACACGATGTCATTTAATTATCCGGTGCATCCTACCTCGGAAGATAAGACGCATTACCGAGAATTTATGCTAAATTTGCAGCACGTCTTACCGTGTAAATATTGTCGGCAAAATTTGACAAATAATTATAAAATTTTCCCATTGAAAGCGAGCGATATGGCGAGCCGAGATAGTTTTTCTCGATACGTTTATAGATTACACGAGATGGTAAATAAACTCTTGAAGAAGAAGTCGGGCTTGACTTATTGCGATGTGAGGGAGAGATATGAGCATTTTCGGTCACGTTGTACGGCCGATCAACCTAAACTGTTTGATATGAAAGCGCAGAAGGAGACGCAAAAAGAGTCTCCGACTCCGGAGACATCTAATAGTAAAAAAACTCCGGAGTCATCTCATAAAAAGGGCTGCACGGAACCTTTGTATGGGAAGAAATCTAAATGTATTATTAAAATCGTGCCGCAAGAAGAAAAATGTAAGACGATGCAGATTGATAAGAAGTGTATGAAAAAACGAATCTAATGCTTACGACGATAGCGTTTTTGGGTTTGTGAATGTCTTTTATAACGGCTACCGCCTTTTTCAGGTGTAACTCCTTCTTCTTGAACAAGAGATAATTTTTTAAAGGGAGTTACATTTTTTGCTGTCACAACACCTACTGAACTCCTCCTACCTAAAGGGTTAAAACGTAGTTCTTTTCTACTATTAGAGTTGCTCATACTTCTGTTCAATTTTGTACTAGGAAATTTTTTAGTAAATTCTTTTGTTAATTTATTTATTAATTCGGCTCTATCTTCTTCGGCTTTTTTTAAGTCTGACGCTTTGTATTCGGCTTTTTTTAAGTCTGACGCTTTGTATTCGGCTTCTTCTTCTAAGTTGGCTTCTTCTGATTCAAATACATCTGGCATACCACGTGGATGTCCTGCTCCAGCAGTCGTTAAAGTGTGTACTAAACCCTTACCTAATGTTTTGATTAATGCTCCCGTGAAATCTTCACCCATTCCAACTGCTGGTTTTGTAAAAAATCCTATAATTAAGTTTGAAATACTATCACTTAATATGTCTATCGGTAGGTTTAAATTTCTTTTACAATCCCGAACTGTATCTATTATACTGTGTACTGTTCCCGTACTAATAGATTTTATTATACCTGTAGCCGGACTTGTACAATAATTAATACCTAAAAATATTTTATTTGCACCGCTTTTAATACTAGCTAGAGAATTTATTATTAAGCTTTTTGATACATCTTTTATTTTTGTAAATGCGCTTTGAGTTATTGAAGAACATTGTCCTACTCTTGCTGACGCACTTACAATTGCTTCAGAAATCCCGCCGCTTGAACATATTGACGCTATAAATAAATATATTTTTGAATCATTAATTAGATTAAGAATATTGATTAATTCTTTCATTATTAATGGTGATACGGTTGCA
>CAILDT010000799.1 GCA_903833025.1 uncultured Bacteroidota bacterium
ATATTTGCTTTATTAATAAGCAATCAATTATATTGCCAACAGTGGTATTCAATGGGCAATATAGATACATTTGCTGTAAATGTATATGATACAAAGTATGTCCCAGGAATTACTTTTTATAATAACAAAATAACCATAGGTGGTGATTTTAAAAAAGATGGTTCTACCGTTTTGAATGGTATAGCACAATGGAGCGGATATAACTGGCAACCGATGGGGCTTGGAGTATGGGCTGATAATGCACCAGACAGTGCAGGCAACGGAGGAAATGGAATGATAATGTATCATAATAATTTTTATTGTGGTGGTATTTTTGGAGGAGCAGGAGGAAGTTTTATTGATGAATTCTCACATCGTGCCCGCTGTATAGCTAAATGGAACGGAAACGACTGGTTTCCAATAAAGCAGCCAACCGATGGATTCGATAACGGTGTATGGAGAATGGGAGTTTATAAAAACAACTTATATGTGGGAGGTTCGTTTACTCATAGTTATGATACTACAGGTTCTCATTTTACTCCTGGCATTGCCAGATGGAATGATACCGTATTTTCTGCGGTAGCAACCATTACTAGTTCTTACGCACCTGATGTAATGGTATTTGCTAATTTTAATAATAAACTGATTGCAGGTGGTTGGTTTGAAACAATGGACGGTACTGCTTGTAACCACATAGCTTCGTATAACGATACGTTATGGAGTCCTTTGGGTAATGGTTTCAACTCTGGTGTATTTGCACTTACCGTTTTTAATGGGGAATTATATGCAGGAGGTGATTTTACTTCATCGCAAGATGGCACTACACCGCTCAACCATATTGCAAAATGGAGCGGCACTCAATGGATACAGGTCGGAGAGGGTTTGGGAGATGGTATCCCTTTTCACGATTCTGTTAATGTACTATGTGTGGACAGTGTAAACAATAAACTATACGCAGGAGGTGCTTTTACTCAAACTGGTTTAGGAGTTCCTGCAAAACACCTTGCAGAATGGACAGGTTCAAACTGGCAAGAAGTAGGAGGAGGAACGAATAAAGAAGTGTGGTCGCTATTTTCAAAAAACAGCAACTTATATGTAGGTGGGCAGTTTACAAAAGTGGGTAGTAATATCCCTGCACATTTAATAGCTTGCTGGGGTAATAACCCTACTGGGGTGGGGGAAATAAAAGAAGAGAATGGGGTAAGTATATACCCAAACCCGGCAACAAATGAATTAAAAATTACAAGTAATGAATTACAACTAAAAGAAATAAAAATATACAATGTGCTTGGGGAATGTGTGCTGGTTCCCCCTCCTTCTCTTCAAGGAGGCGGGCAGGGGGTGGTTAACGTAAGCAACCTCCCAAGCGGCATTTACTTTATACAAGTTACAACAGCAGGTACGGCTGGCTCACCAACAGGTACGGCTGGCTCACCACAAGAAAAGATAATTAGGAAAAAGTTTGTAAAGGAGTAAGAAAATTCGTCCCCCCCCAATTTACCCCTAAAATTGGAGATTACCTCCATAAAACCAAGCAATAAATTTCACTACCAAAATACATCTCCAGAACAACCATTTTTATACCCCAGTTTCATCAAAAATACACACCAAAATAGCTCAAAATTCCCACCTAAATTCTCAAAATAGATAACCCATAGATAAGCCATTTATAAGCCATGTATAAGCTTAGTCATATTCAGGTCAAACTAAGGTCAATTTTTAGTCTGCCATTTATGCACCCTTTTTTAGACTAAAGAAAAGGAAATAATAGAGATAGTAATAAACGAATAAAATACCTAATCCTTCGTATAAACTCCTCTGCAATGAGGATGAATTGTATCAGATACTTCGCGGTAATCTATCACAATTTTAGTATGTGCCGTTGGGTTACTTATATAACCAGAACCTGAAAATGTTCTTGGGATATTAGGACTTCCACAATTCACCGTTTGTACAGGTATGCTTAGCGAAGTGCCACTTGATAAATAAGAAGCAACCAACCCATTTACATTATTCCCAAAAACATTAAAGTTTAATTGCCCTGTCATATCAACAGATAAGAAAAGAGTTTCACCATAATGACTGGAATCAGACGAAACCAACACAGGATAAGGTTTGAAATTAGTACAATTGGTATAAGTACCTTCTAAATCTACAACATACACAATTCTGGTGGCTGTGCCTACATTACCCGCTTGGTCGGTTGCAGTGTACGTATAATTATAGGTTCCAATAACATTTGGATTCACATTGTTTGTTGATGTTACTTTTACTGTGCCATCTGTTGCATCTTTCGCCGTTGCACCAGCATCATAATAAACTCTGCCTCTTTGCAGGTAGCAAGTTGGCAATCCATCAATAGTTATAACAGGTGCGGTGGTGTCTTTTGCTTCCTTTTTACAACTTGTATAAATGGTAGAAAGTAGTAATAAGGTTGCAATTAATATAGAGGGAAATAGTTTTTTCATTGTTGTTCTTTGTTTTTATTGGCTGTAAAATTAGGGAAATATTATTAATTCTTACCTTACTATCTGCACAAAGCCGGTATAAGTAGTTTTATCAATGTCGATAACGTAATAATAAACACCATCTACAGCTTCTGGTCCGCCATTTATTCTGCCGTCCCACGAATTATATCTATCTGTGGTTTCAAATACTTTTACTCCCCAACGATTAAATATTTGTATCAAAAATTTTGAATGCAAGCACTCTCCTTTTATGTCAAAAAAATCATTTACCATATCTCCGTTAGGCGAAAAAACATTGGGTATTAACAGCTCTGTATCATCACATCTTAAATAAATAACTCGAACAGTATCTCTGCCTTTGCAACCACCAGCATCAGTAACAGTTAATACATATACTATTGTTTGTCCGCTATTATCACCTGTTACAGTAGTATTCTGACAAGTATCGCAACCTAACAAAGTAGATGGTGTCCATAAAAAAGTAGGGTTTACTAAACCTGTTGTAACAGTTGAATTTAATGGTTCGGTTTCTCCTTCATCAAGTACAATTATTGTAGAATCTATATTTACAGAGATGGTAGTAATAACCGAAACCGTACCTGCTGTAGGTGCAGGCAACTGGCAGATAGTGCCGTTAGAAAGTGTATCGGTTAATAATAAGATAGGTGTTGCAAAAATATCCTGCGTATAGGTATGCCTGATGGTATCTGTGGTGGTAGTGATAACGGTACCATCGCCAAAATCCCACGTATAAGCGGAAATATTAGTACCTGTTGCCACAAAATAAACAGTAAGCGGATTACAACCATTGTGCGAAAAAAAACTAAACGTACCCACCGGACCTTGAACCAACACCAAACTATCTTGTGTGGAAGTACCGCTACAAGGACCACAATTAGTAGCTGTTAGCGAAACAGTATAATAGCCCGGAACACTATATGTATGTGTTGGGTTTTGTTGTGTAGAAGAAGCACCATCGCCAAACGTCCAATGCCATTGGTTTATATTAATACCTGTTGACATATCAAAAAACTGAACAGTAGTAAACCCACACCCTTCTGCAATTACACTGTCTCGAAAAGAAACGGTTGGTGTTTGTATAAGTATATGCCTGATGATTGTTTGTTCGCATCCATTCGCATCTCTCACTGTATATGTAAGCGTGTAAGTACTATCTATGTTATAAATATGCGTAACGATAGCACCTGTTGTACTATCTATGGGTGTCGAATCTCCAAAAGTCCAGAAGTAAGTTGCAGGACCAGCAGCACTTGTACCTGACGCATTAAAAGTAAGCACATCGCCAGCACAGGCAAAGGTATCAGCAACCATTACTGCAGTAGGAAATGTAGCTTGAATATAATTGGTTCGTGAAAATGTTTTTGTACATCCACCAATATCCGTTACCGACATTGTTACGGAATAAGTACCTGAAACAAGATAGGTGTGCGTTACGTTAGGCGTAGATACTGTAACTACAGTTCCATCTCCGAAATTCCACGTCCACGAAGTTTGGGTGGTATCGTCAATAGTTTGATTGTTAAAAATAGCAGTAAATGGAGTACAACCGCCTACTGTAACAGCAGCGAAATTAGGTACCGGACCATCCACATCCACAGGCATAATGGCAATGGACGTACATCCGTGAACATCAGTAATAGTAAGTTGTTCATTATAAACTGCGGGCAATAGGAAAGTATCTGCTGTTACGGTTAAAAAAGGCACTATATCGCCATCTGCCTTCGTCCATAAATAAGAGTAGGCATTTTGTGAGGTGCTACTAAGTGTTGTTGTCATTGGGTAACAAGCCGCAGGCGGATTGACTGTAAAACTGGCAACAGGAATATCAAGGAAAAAAGAATTGCTCCAGGATGAGGAACAACCTGTTGTAAAGTTCCACGCCGTTATGGTTGCCGAATGCCCTCCCTGTGTAGTATATATATGTGTGGGGGTTTGCACGTTACTCACTATTGGCGAGCCATCGTTAAAATTCCAAACAATGGAATCGGATACAAAAGAGGTATTTGTAAATGCCACCGATAAAGGGCTTACACAATTCAACACAAAAGAAAAATAAGGACGAGGAGGTAATATATGTACAATATTATTATGCACAATAGTATCGGGGCAACCGTGATTTAAAACTATTAATGTTACGTTGAAGCTTCCTGTATCGTTGTAAACGTGGGTTGCTGGGTTGTATGGTAAATGTGAACCATACGTTCCTCCATCGCCAAACATCCAGAAAACAGAATCCGCATTGCCTGATTCGGTACTGTTAAATACGGCGGCTGTGCCGAAACAAACAATAGAATCGACAATGGTGAACGAACCTGTAGGGTGCGTGCCTGCTTGCACATAGTTGTTTAATGTGATGATGCCAACACAGCCAGCCGCAGTTGTAATTTGCAAAGTAACAGTGTATGTTCCGGGCAAATTATACAAATGGCTGGTGGTGGAAGTTGCCGTTGTTTGTGGCGGAGAACCATCTCCGAAAGTCCAGAGGTAACTAACAATAGGGTCGTTGGGCGAAAAACTGGTGCTTACAAAATTGACAAGCAAGGGTGCACAACCTAAATGCGGAAACCCGTAAAAGCTTGGTATTGGTTGCGCAACGTGAATATATGCAGGGCGTGTAAAAGTACTTACACAACCATTGGCACTGGTTACGGTAAGTGTTACTGTAAAATTTCCGTTGGTGGTATATGGATGTGTTGGGTTTTGTGCTGTGGAAGTACCTCCATCGCCGAAACTCCAGCTATATGTGCTTCCTCCGGTAGATGTATTATTGAATGTTACATTAAACGGGTTGCTACATCCTACAGTTTGATTAGCTGTGAAATTAACTACAGGCGACGGATAAATGGTGATGTAACCTGTAACTACGTGACTGTCGGAACAACCACTTGGGTCGGTTGCGTTTAAAAGCGAAACCGTGTAAGTGCCTGGTGTACCATACACGTGAGTTGGGTTTGCCAATGTTGATGTTCCTCCATCACCGAAGTTCCAGTTTCTGGAAACGGATAAAGGTGAAGATAAATCAGTAAAAGTAATGGCTGTGCCAACGCAACCAGATGTAACATTGGAAGTAAAATTGGCAATGATGTTATGTATGTTGATATAATTTGTCATCACAATAGTATCGCTGCAACCACCCTGAACTACAATGAGTGTAACGGTATAACTACCAGTGGCGGTATAAGTATGTGTAGGGTTATTTGCTGTTGATGTTCCACCATCGCCGAAACTCCAACTACACGTGGTGATACCTGTTGACGTAGAAGTATTAGTAAAATTAACGAGCAATGGTGCAGTACAACTGGAATTTGGAAAGCCTGTGAAACTTGCAACAGGTGCTGCCAATATAGTTACTTGAACTATTACACTGCTGGTGCAACCGTGAATATCAGTAACAATAAGGTTTACAGGAAATGTACCTCCGTTGCCGTAACTATGTGTGGTGGTTCCGGTGGCTGTTGTTGTTCCGTTTCCATCACCAAAATCCCAGGCGTAACTGCTTATTGGTCCACTGCCGAGTGTGGTGGTGCTGGTAAACGTAACGATGTTGCCTGCGCACGATGGCATTGCGCTGGTAGTGAAACTGGCTACAGGATTTGCATACACTGTTATTACTAAGGTATGTGTACTGCTTCCGTTGGCTGTTAACGTTACTGTATATGTTCCGGCAATTGAGTAAACTGCACTGGGACTGGTTTGTGTGGAGGTATTACCATTTCCGAAATTCCACGCATAAGACGATGCCCCTGTTGAAGTATTTGTAAAAGTAACATTTAGCGGTGCGCAACCTGAAGTGGGAGAAGCTGTAAAATTAGCTGTTTGTGCATTTAGTTGCATCGCAACTGAACAAAACAAAACAATAATTGCGGATAACTTGGTAAGTTTTTTCTTCATTAGTTTTGTTTTAAAAAGGCAACAGCTTTATTTTATTATTGTACAAATATAAACTAATTTAAGGGACCGATTATTTTCAAACTATTTTACCTCCTTATATATAAGACTTGATTTGGGTTAAAGGTTGCTTGAAAAAAAATCCCGCTTCTTTTTCAAGAGCGGGATTTTTTTTGGGCGGAGTTATTTAAAAACAAAACTTATGCCTTATTACTTCAAATACCTCTGAAATCAGAAAAAACATTCTTTTATTTTCAGGCATTTAGAGCAAAAGTAGTCGTTTTGGCTCCGCAATCCATTACAACAGATCAATTAAATAATACTAATTAGGTGAGACACGCCTTGTTAAGAAAGATATGAGCGAGGACGCTTCGCCTGATGAAGCAATAAAAGAAATAAGGATAGCAACCTATTTCATAAACCTATCCTTCAAATCTATTTCTTTAAAGGTTTTTATGCCTCGTAAATAAAAATCGGCAACAATGGAATGTAAATAAACGGCTGTGGTAGTGTAACTTTTTATTTCTTTTTTTAGTTGTTTTCGTTTTCTGAAAGTGGTTCCAATGGTAGTCCAGAAACTATAATGTGCTTTTAGTACTGCCCCGAAATGTGAAAACTGTCCTGCTGCCAAAAATTTTAAACCTGCTATTCCATCCATTATCATTCGTGTAAAAAGCTTTGCAAAAAAGTATTTTGGAGGATGATTTTTACAAAGCAATATTAAATTGTTGCGGAAATTTAAAAATGTTTTATGCGAACTTGTTTTGTTGAGTGTACCTCCCCCAACGTGGTAAACAAGAGAATCTGGACAATACATTATTTTATACCCTCTATTTTTTAATCGCCAACATAAATCTATTTCTTCCATATGGGCAAAAAAATCTTCGTCAAACCCATTTACCAAATGAAAACATTGAGCCCTTACAAACAAGCAAGCACCGGTAGCCCAGAATACTTCGCGCACATCATCGTATTGGTTTTTGTCTTCCTCTATGGTATCTAAAATCCGTCCTCTGCAAAATGGATACGCAAATTTATCAATAAAACCACCTGCTGCACCTGCATATTCAAAACAACTTTTGTTTGAGTATGATTTTACTTTCGGCTGACAAGCAGCAATTGTTTTATCAGCATCCATCAAATTGATAGTGTTTTCAATCCAATTGGGAGTAACTTCTACATCCGAATTTAATAACACATAATATTCTGCGTCCACATTTTTAAGCGCGTCGTTATATCCTTTAGCAAAGCCACCATTTACAGCGTTATTAATAATTTTAAGTTGAGGGTAATTATTTTTTAAAAATAAAACCGAATCATCTGTGGATGCGTTATCGGCAATAATTATTTCGGAATTGGCAGCGTTATATTTTACTACAGAAGGTAAAAACGTTTCAAGAAAACCTTTACCATTCCAATTAAGAATAACTACAGCAACCTTCATCAATTATCGTGGATTTCTAAAATTATCATCCACATTACTTCCAAACTGCGAAGGAGGTGTTGTATCATCTGGATTGCTTGATTGGTTGGTTCGATTGAATAGCAACATTTCCCAACCCAAATTATTTATTTCTCCTTTCGCATCCGAATGAATTAATCGCCAATTATTGGTTACTAAATCAGGGTTTGAAAACACAAATTTACGGTTCGATTGCTTATTATATGGGGCTGAATATATCTTCGATTTATCTACTAACACATCGTATTGCCATATTTCATAAGGATATGCGCTTGGCTCGTGTTCATACTTTGCTTGTATTGTAGGCGGTCCGTATTGTAAATAAGTTCTGCCTCTGTCTGTATCATACCCTTTCATTCCGTAGGTTCCGAATTCTTTATTTACAAACTCCACTTCCTTCAAATAATTTTCCCAAGCAGTTTCGGGTTCAAATTCGTTCCTCGATTTCCAAAAGTTTAAAAAGAATTGTTGCATCAACAATAAATCTTTTCCCTTCAATTGGTTTTCCGCATACTGAATATCAGTAGGGCTCGAAATAGGACGCAACGAACGTATATATGCCGCCAACGTATCAGCACTTTTATATTTACTCACAAAAGTATAAGTAACATCAAGCCCTTTTAATTCATCAAAAGTTAATTGAATAGGTTTGTTTTTTCGCTGAAAAAAAATGAGTTGCACCGCCTGCGTTTTATTTTCTTTATCCTTTATAACCACCACCAAATCATAGTTGCCCGAAGGTAACTGGTCAATATCTAATTCGGCTAACAAAATATTTACATCATTTGCAG
>CAILDT010000800.1 GCA_903833025.1 uncultured Bacteroidota bacterium
AATGTGAAGGTGCAGAATAATGTTTCGATATATACAGGCGTTACTTGCGAAGAGGATGTGTTTTTGGGACCTTCTATGGTTTTTACAAATGTAATTAACCCAAGAAGTGCGATTGATAGAAAAAACGAATACGCAAAAACTCACGTTGGCAAAGGCGCAACTATTGGTGCGAATGCAACTATTGTATGCGGTAACAATATTGGAGAATATGCTTTTGTGGGTGCTGGTGCTGTAATTGCAAAAAATGTTTTGCCTTATTCTCTTTGGATTGGTAATCCTGCAAAACAGATTGGATGGGTTAGCGAACACGGGCACAGGCTTGTTTTTGATGATGAAGGAAATGCCACTTGCAAAGAAAGTAAAGAGAAATATAAATTGTCGGACGGGCAGATTATTAGAACATAAATGACAAAAATAAAATTTGCTGTTATAGGGCAAGGACATATTGGGAAGCGACACGCCGAAATGATTCGCAGGAATAAAGAAGCTGAATTAATTGCTGTTTGCGACCATCATCCTTTGGAATATTTGGATTTAAAACACATTAAGGAAAAACATTATTTGGATATTGATGAACTTCTTGCTGGGCATCCGGAAATAGATGTTGTATGTATTTGCACCCCTAACGGACTTCACGCCAAACATTCTTTATCTGCAATTGAAGCAGGAAAAAACATTGTTTGCGAAAAGCCAATGGCTCTTACAAAAGCTGATTGTGAAGCAGTAATTTTTAAAGCGTTGCAAAAAAACAAAAAAGTATTTTGTGTAATGCAAAATCGATTGTCTCCACCTTCTATTTGGCTTAAACAAATAGTTGAAGAAAAGATTATCGGAGATATTTATATGGTTGAATTGAATTGTTTTTGGAATAGAGATGAAAGGTATTACCGACATCCAAAAAATGAAGGCGAAAAGCATTCTTGGAAAGGGAATCACGATATGGATGGTGGCACTTTATTTACACAATTTTCTCATTTTATCGATATTATGTATTGGCTTTTTGGCGATATAAAGGACATTCAGGCAAAGTTTGCTGATTTTGCACACAAGGATTTAACAGATTTTGAAGATAGTGGTTTTGTGAATTTTAATTTTGTGAATGGAGGAATGGGCAGCATAACCTACTCCACCGCCGTATGGGATAAAAATTTCGAAAGTAGTATTACGGTAATCGGCAGCAAAGGAACTGTGAAAATAGGCGGACAGTATATGGACAAGGTAGAATATTGTCATATAAAAGATTATACAATGCCGCATTTAGCACCCACCAACGAAGCCAATGATTATGGTACATACAAAGGTTCAGCAAATAACCATCCACAAATAATATCAAATGTAATTGATACCCTGAAAGACAGAACTTCAATAACAACAAATGCTTTGGAGGGAATGAAGGTGGTAGAAATTATTGAACGGATTTATTCGTTAAGAAAAAAGAACAAAAAGAGTTAATTAGATTAAATTACACCTATGATAAATAAAATTAAGAACAAAGAAGCCAAAATTGCAGTAATCGGGCTAGGATATGTTGGTTTACCAATTGCTTTGGCTTTTGCTCGAAAAGTAAAAGTAGTTGGATTCGACATAAATGAAGAGCGTGTAAAAATGATGCAGAATAATATTGACCCCTCGCAAGAATTAGAATCAAAAGACTTTGAAGGATGTGATATTGAATTTACAGCATCTATTGAAGTTTTGAAAACTGCCAACTTTTTCATTGTAGCTGTTCCAACACCTATTGATGAATTCAATCGTCCTGATTTAAAACCATTACTTGGCGCTTCCAGTTCTGTTGGGAAAGCTTTAAAAAAAGGGGATTATGTTGTTTATGAATCTACTGTTTATCCGGGTTGTACAGAGGAAGATTGTATTCCTGTTTTGGAAGAAGTATCGGGTTTGAAAATTAAAGCTGATTTTAAAGTTGGTTATTCTCCAGAGCGAATTAACCCAGGTGATAAGGAACATACTATTACAAAAATATTAAAAGTGGTTTCGGGTTGTGATGCTGAATCGTTAGAAGTAATTGCCGAAACGTATAAAATAATTGTTGAGCCAGGCGTGCATAAAGCAACTTCAATAAAGGTAGCAGAGGCAGCTAAAATAATTGAAAACACACAGCGTGATGTAAATATTTCGTTGATGAATGAACTATCAATGATATTCAGCCGAATTGGAATTAATACATTTGACGTATTGGATGCAGCTGGAACAAAATGGAACTTTTTAAAATTCTCTCCCGGTCTTGTTGGCGGACATTGCATAGGCGTTGACCCTTACTACCTTACTCACAAAGCAGAAGAATTAGGTTATCACTCACGAGTTATTAATTCTGGGCGGTATGTAAATGATTCAATGGGATTTTATGTTGCTAAACAAACTGTAAAAAAAATAATTGCTGCCAAGAAAAACCTTACGGAATCCAGAGTATTGGTTATGGGTGCTACGTTTAAAGAAAATGTAAGCGACATTCGTAATTCAAAAGTTTCGGATGTGATAAAAGAATTTAAGTCATTCGGAGTTCAAGTTGATATTGTTGACCCCTATGCTTCTTCTGAAGAATTAAAACACGAATATGGTTTTGAATTGACAAAAAAAATAGGGATAGGATACGATGCTGTTGTAATATGCGTTAATCACAAGGAATATATGAAGCTTGATGAGGCTTATTTTAAATCCATTTTATCTGATGGCGGAATACTAACGGATGTGAAAGGGATTTACAGGAATAAAATAAAAGAATTAACGTACTGGAGCCTGTAGGTTACTAATAACGAATTAATACAAATTTACAATTAAATGAAAAAAATATTAATCACTGGAGGTGCAGGTTTTATTGGTTCACACGTAGTACGATTATTTGTAAATAAATATCCTCATTACGAAATAGTAAATCTTGATAAGCTTACTTATGCCGGAAATCTTGCTAATTTAAAGGACATTGAAGATAAACCAAATTATTCTTTTATCAAAGGAGACATTGTTGATGCTGCATTTATCAATGAAGTTTTCTCTCAACATAAATTTAATGGTGTTATTCATCTCGCTGCTGAAAGTCACGTGGACAGAAGCATCAGCAACCCTTTGGAAT
>CAILDT010000801.1 GCA_903833025.1 uncultured Bacteroidota bacterium
AATAAATATATATTATAATAAAATTGAAATTCATTAACCAATAAATAACCAATAAATAACAAACCAATAAAATGTATTATACACTATTGAATAATCGCAACCCATGCTGTAATAAAAAAATAATCAAAACCATTTCCTATAAATTATTCAGAACGCGCGTATCCAACAGAATATGTCATATATTATGTACTGCATTATTTGTAATCTATTTATTTACAATTGATGTCATATGGCAAACGAATATTGTATCAATCGTTTTAGAATGGTGTTTTACTATTATACCAATAACAATTATACGATTTCTTGCGAGAGCTATAAATGTAACACTTCTATTGACCATATCGAGTGAAGTCAGACTCTTATTCAATGCATTTAATTGTATATGCGATTAACGCGATAACCGGTATGAGAAGTTATTTCAATTGGAATCATTTTACTAATTTTTTCTATATCATATATGGTTTGAGGACAATTCTTTCCATTACCAAAAATGTAAACTATATCATTCACCTTATCCTTTTCTTTTGCCTCGACAACAATTTGATCCATACTTACTGAACCCAGCATTTTCCGTTTGGTATCATTGATATAAACATACATCTTATTAGAGGCATTTCGTGGAATAATATCGGCATAACCAATTGGTACAATGGCTATCCGCATATTGCGCGGCGCTTTATAGGTCCAATCATAACCGATACCTTCTCCTTTTTTCACATCCTTTAATTGGATAATATATGATGTCAATGTCGTAGCTAATTTTAATTCTGGTTGTTTAATAATAGTTGTACCATATAAAGCTTGTCCCGAACGAGCTAGTGTAAAATCCGATACATCGTAATTAAAACAAGCTAATGAATTTGCAATATGCACTAACGGTGGTCTAATATTTATTTCTGCTAATCTCTCGCGCAAATCGCGGAATTTTCGCAATTGTTCATTGACAATTGGACTATTTTTTATTTGTGAACAAACTAAATGTGACATCATTCCGACGAGTTCTATTTTATCGCACTTAATAACTTCTTGAAAAGCTTCCAATGCTTTATCGTACGTAATACCGGCGCGATTAATACCGGTATCCACAAACATCGTGACCTTAATTTTCTTTGACAAATTGTGAGGTATCATTTGAATGAACTTCTGTATTATAGTTTCATCAAAAATGGCAATATCTAAATCTAAATGCATCGCGTCTTTTATTTCAGGACCATCAATATCATAAAGCCATGATAAAATCCGCCCATTATCACCATTTTTTCGCAATAAAATGGCTTCGCCCAAAGTGGCTACACCAATATATTTTGATCCAAAGCGTCGCACAATTTTTGCCATTTCCAATAAACCATTCCCATACGCATTCGCTTTTAAGACAGGCATAATATCTGTTTTGGCGTGACTGCTTAATACATTAATATTATGCTTAATGGCTGAAATGTCAATAGAAGCTTTAATATCTTTATCGCGTGAAGGAATTCCTGTAATAATTTTATTATTACGACGTGTTTTACCTCGACGTGTTTTACCTCGACGTGTTTTATTTCTGTCTCTATTCATATATCCACGTTTTAACGTCCCCTTCATATTATAATATTCTTTTATTATAATATGAAAATTCTCTCTTGGAATATATTGGCGAATGAATTTATTCAAGAGAGATACTATACCATGATACCCTCACAACTTTTATTTAATCGGCAGAAAAGACAAGAGCGTATTATTGAGACCTTAAAACAAACGGAGGCCGATCTAATGCTCCTACAAGAAGTGATGCAATCCGAATATAATTTATTACATAGTGAGTTTAACAAGACATATCATTTAATAAGAGGAAAATATATTCAATGGCAGAAAAATAAACGCAATTATAGTGGCAACGTCATTTTATTAAGAAAAAATATGTTTTCACCAGCTAAAAATTCTATCGATTTAGGGTTTGGTCTAGCGATTCAATGTCATTTTTTAAACAATAATGAAATACCTCTATTAATTCTTAATGTACATTTAGACGATTTGACTCAAAAAAACCGTTTACAGCAAATAAAAGAGCTAGAACCGTTGCTACTAAGTCAATATCATGCAAAAATTATTCTTGGCGGCGATTTTAATGAACATTATACACCGGCAGCTAGACTTTATAAGACTTTATCTACCAACTACCATTTAACTACATATAATCGTGAGCCGACTTATTACATAGAAAAGAAAATGTGCATTGATCATATTCTGTTAAAAGGTTTTGCTAAAAAAAAAATAGATAGCAAAGTCATCAATGATTTCGGCGATGACGTTGTCCAACAATTTACCAATTACGGTTCAGACCATTTACCTGTGATGCTTACTTCAAAATAAACCGGAGCTCTCCTCGCGCCTCTTTACCTTTTCCCGTAATAATTAAATCGGCCACTTTTTCCGGATTACCATTAACATAGCTGTCGTAATCATAGACTTCATTCGTTTTCGGATTGAGCGCATATTTCACGCCATCTAATTCTAAAGGTTTCGCCTTCCATGTCACTTCTTTCTTATTTTTATCCGCTATCGCGTCCGATTGTTCTTCGGCAAAAGACGGTTCAAAAGCGAATTTTGCCGAGTCATTGGAGCCAAATGCAAAACATTGGAGTTTTTCCGAGGCATTCGACTTTAAATGCAAGGCACAATCAATTGAGGCTTCTTTCACCGCTTTCAAAATATTCGTCGCAATGGATTCTTTTGCTGTCGCAATTTCGTATAACGTCTCGTCGGTCGATACAGGTGTCACATCATCTTTCCGGCTCTTATCATGCAGCCGCAATTCAATCGTATCGTCACTGGTCAATTGTTTTTTAGAAAAGGTCATTAAATACAGGAAGACTGTCACCGTCCTAAGCTCCACCGGCAAGTCTTGGTGGCTGCAAATACGTCTAGCGCGGCCAATCACCTGTTCAATTCTGACGGGATGCCAATAAGGCTCCGTAATATGGACGTAGCGAACATTCTTTAGAGAGATACCTTCGGCTCCGGAGGAGGTAATCATCAAGACTTTAATTATCTCGCCCAAGTTATTATTCGGCGAAATTGTCTTTAATTTCCGGACAATCGTCTCCGGTACATATTTCCAAGCATTGTTCAAGACATTACGAATGATTTCCTTTTCCTCCGGAGTCTCCGTGCCGGTATATAAAGCAAATGTTGGTTTGCCCACATCCGCTTCCGGTATAGCCAGCTGCCATGTTTCACCCGTTTTCTTTATTTTAAATTGTGTGAAACCATTCGCCTCCAAGACTAATTTTAAGATGCCGATGCCTTCTAGGGCGCGAAATTGCGTATAAATCAGATGAATTCCTTGATGCCCTTCGTCTTGAATATTTTCCAAGATATTAAGAAATTTCGGGCTATAAACTTGTAATCCTTCCGGTGTCAAATATTTCTCTTTCTTCTGGTCTAACGCTTTGAGTGCATTTTGAATGCGGTCTTTATAGGCTATTTTTCCGGCGGGTGCTGCGGTTGCGCCCATCGGCGCCGCAAGTGCTCCGGTGCCTTCCGCTTCCAGCTCATCCAAATCGTCGAGGGCTTCATCTCGATTTGCTTTCTCGGCATTCGATAAAGCATCTAAAGTATCCTCGTCTACTTTATCGGCTGTAATTGCGCCTTCCAAGTCGGTTTCTTCGCCTAATTTATTCTTTTTATCGGGCATTGGGCGCGCGATCGCTGGCCGCGGAAAAACAAAGTTACAAAAAGCTCGGGAAAAAATTCGATACGTCGAGACAGTATTTTCATATAAATCGTCTACGCCCGGTTTCTTTACCTTGTTCTTCTTCGCATTATCTTTTTCGATTTTTCGCTCTTGAATACGGGCTTCTTCGTAAATGCCAAACTGAAAATCACTCATCTCTATTTTAATCACTTGAAAATCCGCCGGATTTTGTTTAGAATATTTCGGCATTAAGCTCTCCTGTGCACTGCGAAAATAAGAATTTAAGCCCAGAATACGGCGTTTAAACATACTGGGATTTTTCATCTCCCCATTCGCTTGAATAAAATAATTCTTAAATTCATCTAAATTATCGGGCAAAGCTTTATATTCGTGCACCGCTACGCCGCTGGGTTGTACTTTTATATTACTTTTCTTCAAAATGCGCGTGACTAATTCTATAAATAAAGCATCACTGATTTCGCCGCGTTCCCCGATCTCCAATTTAACACCTGCATATGTATTATCTTTCGCGGCGGCTTTATTCACAAAGCCGAAAGGATTTCGCGTAATCACTAAGGTCGTCGAAGATGGTTTATATTCTATTAAATCGACTATATTCCCCCCTAATACGGTGCTTTTAAAGAGTGACTGAAAATAGGCTGTATTAATCTGTCGTTGTTCCATAATATCTAATTTAAAAGACCAACTAGTAATAAACCCTCGCAAAATATTAAACAGAATACTGATTTCATTCGGAAAGTTAATCATCGGTGTACCGGTTAATAAGATGATTTTCACATTTTGGGCTTTCATTAGAAGGGTGTAAAGAGTTAAAGCGATGGCCTCTTTTTTCTTTCCCAACTTGTTGACAATCCGCCCGACCAAATTATGCGCTTCATCAATAATCACGACTGAATTATCAAAGGGATTGACGGTATTATTTTTACTTAATTCGGCGATTTTGGCCTTTAAGCGGGGATTATTATAATTAATAAAGCGATATTTATGCATAATCATTTGATCAATTTGCTCATCCAGTTTTAATTTATCCGCGGGCGGCAACTCATCATAATTTGACGGTTTACTCATATTAATTAGCCAAGCCCCGCCATTTTTATTAATATAATCGACTGAAATAGATAAGACATTTGACAAGGTCTCGACTAATTCAGTCTCCTTCTCAGCAGACTCCAGACCTTTTGTGGGGATAAACTCCCAGAATTGATTTTTCCGGTATAATTCATCACCGCATTTCTTCAATTCTTCACGATAGTTCACTTGGAGCGAAGCGGGTGTCATCACAATAACTGGTTTACTGGTTTTTAAGCCTTCGGCGATGGCAATCGATGAACAAGTTTTACCGGACCCTAGACCATGATAGAGTAATAGACCACGATAAGGAGTATATATAT
>CAILDT010000802.1 GCA_903833025.1 uncultured Bacteroidota bacterium
CCCATCCTACAAGAGTAGTCATTATTAGGATGCACTGCTTGAATCTTATTCCTTGTTGATGTTGACGTGTTGATGATGATGTTAGATGTTGTGTGAGATCATCAAAAATAGTTAGCATTAGGATTAAGATTAGTTTTTTTAATATGAAAATATTTTCAGCTGTATATATACACTATTGACCCTGACTCCCCCCTCGCCCGAAGGCCCGACACTTTCGTTTATCACCACCATTAGTTTATCACCACCATTAGTTTGTCACCACCATTAGTTCATCTTTATCACCTCCGTTAGCACACCTTCATTAGTACACACAACATCACAAATAGCTTTTCACAATACTTTACAGAATCGCAGATTAGATTATCATTTTAGTTTTAGTTGAGTTCCTTAGGATCTTATTAAATGCTTCACACCCACACCCACACCCACACGTATTGGGTCACTACCACACCCCCTCTCGACCAACAACAACCCAATCGACACATCCTGTCAAGACGGTTGATGGTAAATGATGTTTTACTTAGTAAATGTTAAGCCTCGAAGGAACATTATAATAAACGATTTGACCATTTTGGGGGAATATTCTGAGAAAACTGGTGCCTATCACTTTCGTCTCCATCATTCCGGGTTGGGTCCATCTGTAACGCTTAAGTCACCTTAAGAGCGCCCTAATTACGTACTTTATAAGAAATATGAAAAATATTTATTTATTTATGTATCTGTTAGTCTTAAATTCAACTTTTAGTTACAATTTTTATTTTATGGATGATGGATGAAACTATCTACTTTAAGTAAACATTTGGTTTAAAAAATCTGGATAGAAGAATTTTACGCGTGTGTGAAGCCCGCATAAAGTTGCGTAATGATTTTTTTTTTTTTTTTTTTCATGCCATTTCATTTTCAAGTCTTTTTCTAGCTACTTGGCTGTGGATGAAGCTAGCAATTTTGGTTTTGCATGCAAGAACCAAAATAGGGAATAGTATACGAAATAAAAAACGAAAAACAAGGCAAGTTGTTGGAGCGAAGCGACAACAACTAGGCTTGTTAAAAAGAACTCAGTGTCAAAATTAACTTCTTCAAAAAAAAGTACGATTTCTCATCAAAGTGTTATGAATAATTGACTGTTTGTTTGCCCGATCAAATCTAAAACTGCAGTTTTTAATGTTGCTATGCTCATCGCTTCTTGGTAAAAAACATTGCTACGATCTTCCACTGAAACTGTTCCGGTATTTTGCACAATAGCTGTTCCAGCATTATGATGATTTTGCAGTGCCGTTTGTATGCTGGGAGGAGATAGGAGAAGTTCCAAATATCGAATCTAAACAGAGAATATGCGAGAGAGGGGAGAAGAGGGGACTGTTAATGAGACGACATTCATAGCATACATGGTAGTGAAGGAATTATGAGGGATGGGGGGTGTAGTATTGACGAGTTGTGAAGGATCGTACCACCACAACTTGCCACGCTGACGCTAATATCACCAATCCATTCCTTGCTACCACATCTAATGGAGGGTACAAAGAAGCACCAAAGTCGGTAACGGCGGATTCTAAGGCTTCTGATTGGTCGACAACGGAGGCTATCCAGTGATCCACATGAAATGACGTCACAGACCCATCTATCACGTTGAAAAGGTAACGAGAGAGAGAGAGAGAGAGA
>CAILDT010000803.1 GCA_903833025.1 uncultured Bacteroidota bacterium
ACGTACTCGTATTCCTGCCCCTGAACCAGATACATCATATTGTGAAAAAAATTGGGTTCCCATTATTGATAGGCCAAATCAATTTATTAAATGGACTAGTCCGGTAGAGGTTGTTGAACTTGTTGAGGAAAAGTGCAAGCAAGTAAGTTTACGCCAAGGGATTAAACCTAATAAAGATCAACGTGGCAGCTCACAGGTAATACGTTGGGGAAATGTGTATATCAGCATAACCCATGAGGTAGACTTATTTAAGAATTATTTAGGGCAAAAAGATGGGCTATACCGCCACCGGCTATGTGTGTGGGACGATCAATTAAATCTTGTTGGTTTAGGTAACCCATTTAGCTTTTTAGATGGGCAAATAGAGTTTTGTGTTGGGGCTGCTATTTATGAAGGCGATTTACTTATTTCTTTTGGTTTTCAGGATAATGCAGCTTTTGTGCTTAGAACTCCTGGAGCTATAGTTGAAGATCTAATTATGGAGGCGTTATCTTATGAAAAATAATTGTTATTGGTGCCAGGGGACTGGATTATTGCAGTCAGACGAAGAATGCCCATGCTTTACTGATACGTGTCAATGCAAGGAATGCCGTGAAAATTGAGACATTAATTTTTGAGTTATCTAAAGACCCTTTTAACCCTGTACTAAATTTTAATGTGGCTGTTGAATATGAACGTCTAGAACAAACCGCATCTGCTGTTTCTTTCTACCTGCGAGCAGCGGAGTATGGCGTAGGAACTCACCCAGTTATTGTTTACAACTCTTTACTCCGTATGGCTGGTTGTTTTGCAGACCAGAACGACAGGGTTAACACAGTTAGTAACTGCATTCTGCAAGCGGTAGCACACCTGCCAGAACGTCCAGAAGCTTACTTCCTTATGTCACAGTTCCATGAGCGACAAGGTGCTTGGCAAGAATGTTACACCTGGGCTGAGATGGGCCTATCTGTTCCAGAGTGCGACCCGCTTCCTGCAGACGTTGGGTATTACGGAGAGTATGTACTTGAGTTTGAAAAAGCAGTAAGTGCCTGGTGGATTGGTCGTAAAGAAGAATCCGTTAAACTTCTTACTGATTTAAAGACTCAAGATTTAGCTGAGGAATACAGTAGGGCTGTGGGGTTTAATCTTGAACGTGTTCTTTGATATTGGGGCTAATAGAGGAGACGCCACTGCTGTTGGTGTAGAAAAAGGCTACAAGGTAATTGCCCTTGAACCAGCACCTAGAGTGTTTAAAGAACTAGTATCAAACTTTATCTACAACCCAAACGTTATCCCACTTAAACTAGCTGTTTCAGATACCTCAGATGAGGTAGTTGAGTTCTATGAGGCCCAAGAAGATGGGCTTTCTTCTTTAGAAAAAGCCTGGTTAACAGGTGAGACTATGCCATATAACGGCAAGCCCTTTAGAACTATTAAGGCTACAACTATTACTATAGATAAGCTTGCTGAGATATACGGTGAGCCTGATCTTATTAAGATAGATGTAGAAGGGGCCGAATGGGTTGTTCTACGTGGCATGACTCGTAAGATGGGAATGCTTACATTTGAGTGGACACAGGAAACCTTAGATGAGCACGAGGCACAACTAAAGTACCTAGAAGAACTTGGCTATGAGTTCTTTGCCCCACAGTTTATTGAGCACCATTTACAAGAGCCCCTTAATTGGTATCCTATTGGAAGCCTTAAAAAGTGGGTTAGTGAGCACTCTAAAAGCTGGGTTGTCGGCGGTTGGAAAGAGTCTAACTTACGTCCTACAGCAGATGTAGGAATGGTTTGGGTTAGATAAGACATACGTAGTCTGATATAGTAACTGCTATACAAAAAGGAGAATCATGACCGCTGTATATCCTAATAGCGTACGAAACTATACTGCTCAACAGGACCTTGTTAACACCGTTATTGCTGATAACGTTAACTCCCTCCAAGAGGAAGTTAAGCAGATTGAAACTGTTCTTGGTAGTGCCGCATCGTCTCAGAACCCTTTGGTATCAACATGGTCCGGCTCTTTCTCTCAAGGTACAACTTGGGGTACAGTCTATGATCGTATTGCTAATATTGAAGCAGGACTTTTATCTGGAGTTACTTCTGCACCTTATGTTTCTAAATCTGGTGGAAGTACTATTTCCGTATCTACATCTACTGGTGCTCCAGGATTAACTCTTACTACAATCTCAGGTACTAATAACTTATTTACAACCGCTGGGTTTACTCTTAATTATTTGGGTATTCCGCAAGTTAGCGGAGCTAATGTAATTTATGTAGGAAGCTCAGATCATACTGCTTTAACAAGCGCAACGTCTTCTGCAGTAAGTGTTGCCGCTACAAAAATTCCTCTTTCTACAGTTACTACTGCTGGCGATCTTATTATAGGTACTGGAAGTTCTACTGTATCTCGTCTTGGTATTGGATCCTCTGGGTATGCTCTTGTAAGTAATGGAACAACTGCATCTTGGACTGTGCCTACAGATACCTCTAAAATACCTTTATCAACCGTTACAACGGCCGGAGATCTTATTCTTGGGTCAGGAGCTGGGACTGTATCTAGACTCGCTATAGGAACAACTGGAACCGTTTTAACTAGTAATGGAACAACCGCATCTTGGGTAGCCCCAACTACTTATTTAGCTACATCTAATGCTGCAGTTACAGCAGCCAGTACATCCTCTGGTGTAGTTAGAAATATTTATGTAAACACTGTGGCGCCTTCAACCACTGTAGGATATCTTGATGGAGATATTTGGTTGGTGTACGTGTAATGCCTGGAAAACTTAAAGTAGGTGGTTCTTGGAACTACACTACTAAAACTATATTTGTTAAGATAAACTCTGGGGGGTTATTTGGCTGGCGTAACGTATTGTCTGGCTGGGTTAAAGTTGGTGGTGTATGGAAAAAATGGTTTATAGCTACTTTTTTAGATACTTTTCAACGTACTACAAGTGCAACTTCTTTAGGGTCTCCTGATGGAATTAATACTTGGAGTAACCTTAGGGGTGCCTGGGGTATTGTAGCCAATAAAGCTACCGCTAACTCTGCTGCTAGCACATACCCAATTGCAACTATTGATTTTGGCTCTACAAATGTAACCATTCTTCAAGATAATGTAACCCCCGGTGTTGGTGCCGCTTTTTGGGTAACTGATAGCAATAATTGGTGGGCTACAACTACTAACGCAATTCAAACTGCTACAGTTACATCTGTACCTAGTAGTACTAACTATGGAACTTGCTATTCTCCTGGAAATACTAATTATGGTACATGCTTTACGGCTGGAAATCCTATAATGGGCACCTGCACTGCTGGTGGCAATACTTTTTTTGGTACTTGTTCTACTCCTGGAAATACTAATTATGGTACTTGTTATAGTCAAGTTTATGGCTCATATTACAATTCCTATACCTGTGCTTCTGGAACTAACCCAGCTACTAATTATGCTTGTTCTGGAACTAACCCAACTTATACTTATGCTTGTTCTAACGGAACTAATGCGGGAACTTCAAATACTTGTGCTACTGGCAGTAACGCGGCAAGTACAAATACTTGTGCTACTGGAACTAATGCGGCGTATAATACGACTACCTATTCTACTGCCTATGCAGTAAATGTTCTTAAATCTACATCTGGAACAATTACTACTGCAATAACATTTACTTTTGCTTCTTTAATTGTTGGCCTTAAAACGTTAATTCAAGGATCTACAGGAAACATAACAGTTAGTGCTTATTCAGCTTCAGGGTTTGGTACCCAAATTGGTTCTAATCAGACCTATACAGCCCCAAGTTATACGGCTACAACAACTCATGGTATGATTCTTGCACCAGCAACCTATACTCAAGGAACTACATTTTCTAGTTATGAAGTAGACTTTATAACAATTTAGGGATAAAAATGGCAACTAAAAATCGGTACAAAGAAGAACTTCGACAATACAAAAAAAATAAAAGAACAAATTTTGTAAAATCTTTACCTCATAAATTAGGGTTTCATTTTCATTGGTATAAAGATTTACAGATAAAAAGCATTATAGAACAAAATTTGTTGCCGGATACCTCATCTATAACTAAACATCTTGCTTTTATACTAGATGATGAAGTAGTAGAAATTATGCATTGTCAAGAAAAATTAGCTGCTATCTTATTAAGTAATCCAAAAATTATTCAAATATTAGACCTTACTGTAGTTAAAGTTGGGGATAAATATAAAAACAATAAGTTTATAAAATAATTTTTAAGGAGATATAATGTATAAAAAAATAGAGTTTATATTAGATCCTAATTTTACTTTACCAATTAATATTCCAATACCGGCAGCATCAATTTTGCCTAATTGGTGGAAAGATGGGGAATCTTTTATTAATAGGGAAAATGGCGCTTTAGATATAGATAGAGCAGATTTAAAATCTGCAGGTATGAAATCTTGCATGCCCTTTCTTGATGCCCTTAACTCAGGTTATTTTCTTACTACTTGGGCCGATATTGAAATTACTAAAAATGATGGGGTAGAAGTTGAATATAAATATTTAGATAAAAACTCTAAAGGAGAAAATATCTATGGATCTACTGATTGGGAAATAGTTAAAGAAAGACAAGGAGCCATTGGTTACACTATCCCACGTCCTGCAGGTCACTCTCACAATCATATGGTGTGGAATAGTAAATGGGGTTGGAAAGTTCCTAAAGGATGGAGCGTGCTTGTTACGCACCCTTTAAACCAAGCACAACTGCCTTTTACAACATTATCCGCTATAGTAGATAGTGATAGGTTTGTTCCTAACGGAAACATACCCTTTTTTATTAAAGAAAATTGGACAGGTGTTATTGAAAAAGGAACTCCTTTTGCTCAATTAATACCGATTAATAGACAAGAATGGGTGGCTACTTCTAGAGTAGCTGGATCTAAAGAAGAGTTTATTGCTAACAAAGCTAGGTCTGTGCAATTTGGTTATTATAGATCTAAACTTTGGGTGCCTAAAAAATACAAAAATGATACAGATGTTTAAAAATAATAAAAAATTAAGTATTGCACCAGCAGAAGATAATACAATTGAGTTTTTGCTTACCGACACTGATGTAACTACTTCTCCTGTAAATATAGTGCGGGGTATAGATAACATACCTGATTGGTATAAAAACCTTACTATTAGAACCCCTATTATTGGTGACATACAAAACCCTGAACGTACTGAGTTTACGATTAAACGTTGTATCCCTGTATTAGACGTTTTAACTTTAGGGTATTATATTGTTACCGCTAGAGACTATACATTTACGTATGACGAAAAAAAAGGTTGCCATACAATATCTGGGGCTTTTAATACAAACTATCAACCAGTAACCATGCACCCCATAGAACAACTTGGGGGGATGCCATTCTCTTCCGAGTATTGCGTTTTTGCATATAAATGGACAAACCCATATGTAATCAAAACTCCTGCCGGGTATAGCACTTTAATAAGCCATCCAGCTAACGCCCCCTACCTACCCTTTTATACCCTTGGTGGGGTTGTAGATACAGATTCTTACTTTAGACCTATAAATTTTCCATTTCTTGTTAAGAATACTTTTAGTGGGATTTTACCCGCAGGGACCCCTATAGCCCAAATTACCCCTTTTAAAAGAGATGAGTGGTCTTCAAAAATTATTACCAAACCTTCCGATGAATTCAAGGTAAGCCAAAATTTGTTAACAGAACAGTACGAAAAAGATAGGCAAGGGCCCGGAGGTAAGGAAGTAGGCGGGGTTTATAAAAAGCTTTACCGCACTAAAAAACGGTATCTTTAATACTATAGGTCTTACTTATATAAGTTTCCTGTATACTATGGGAAACTGGTAAATTAATTTTAGGAGATTTTAATGGCTACTGTTTCAAATAATCAACAAATAGATCCATACCGTGATGACCTGCCTAAGGTAGCACTTATTGTTGGAACCGAAGTTCTACAGGTTATGGCTGTTGAAGAGTCCACTGCTGCTGCTTTTAAAAGCAACCCAATTTTTGTTGATCTAGGTTTTAATACAGATAGAATTATGCCGGGTGATGAATATAACCCAAGCACAGGTAAATTCATTCGTTATGAAGATGTTCTTGTTGCACGTGCTAAGGCTGCTGGTAACTAAATTTTATAGATGGGGCAAAAATGAATCCTTGGGAAGAATACAAAGCTAAAAACGGCGTTACTCCTGTAGATCTATTAAGACTTAAAAGTCAAACAATTCCTAAAGAAAAAGCAGAAGCTAGATATGTAATATGTATAACTTGTCCTTTTTTTCAAAAAATGACAAAGCAATGTTTAAAGTGCGGATGTTTTATGGCAGCAAAAACTAAGTTAGATCTAGCAACATGTCCTATTGGTAAATGGGGTAAATACCCGGAAGATACGGAGTAAAAATGCGTGGAGACCAGAAAGAGGGCCGCTTTAACGTTGCGTATGAGCGAGGGTCTTTTGTCTCTGGTACTACTACTGAATTAGTACAAACCGTTGGTCAACTTGTAGACTGGTGGATCTTTGATGCAGTTAATACTTCTGTAGATCCAATCTATGATGTAGGTTCCTCAATTATTGGCGGAGGTCGTAAATGGCTTGCCCCATTTACTATTCCTGTAGTTACAGCTCATCTAGAGCAGGGTGCTACAGTACAGAATGACCGCGGTTTTTATAACACAGATATCTTGACCGTCACTATAAATGTTGACGTTATTGAAAACCATTTAAATTTTTATGGTGGAAACGCTGCTAATGCTAGGCAGTTATCTACTGTAGAGTCCAACCCTGATGCATTCCTACGTGACCGAATAGTCTTTAGAAATGAAGTGTTCTCCCCTACACAGGTTTCCCCACAGGGTATAATTAAGAACAAGTACACCTTACTCCAGATATCCTGTGAGCAAGTTAACGCCGAAGAACTAGTCAATGATTCACAGTTCCAGCGCTATGCCGGTTATACTGCCTTTGATCAGACTTCACTATAAAGGAGAACCATGGCAATAGTACACGTTAATAAAACAGTAGCAACTACGGTTACACTATTAACAACCCTAAATTCTATTACTGAATATACAGCTATTTCTATTCAAAATAATGATAGCGCCTCTATTTTTATTGGGGATAGCACAGTTGCTGTAAGCGGGGCAAATAAGGGTCACGTTGTAGCGGCTAGCACAACTTACCAATTATGGGTAAGAGCAAGTGACGCTATCTATGCTATTTCTTCAGCCGGAACAGCGGCTAACGCAGTATCAATTCTTTATTCCCAGGTTTAAAATGCCTTTTAAATCACAAGCTCAGCGTAGGGCCCTTTATGCTAAAGACCCTAAGCTAGCTGCTGAGTTTGAATCTAAGACACTTAAGGGTAAGAAACTTCCAGAAAAGGTAAAGAAAAAAAGTGGCAAAAGTAAAGGTTAGTGGCTGTTCAAAGCCTAACTGCAAAGGCGCTTGCAAGAATAAGGCGACTAAGTCTACTACTAAGAAAGGCAAGTAAATGACAAAGAAAAAAACCTCCGATAAAGAGCAAGATAAAAAAGTTAAAAAAGGTATGACCCCAGCTCAGAAGAAGAAGTTTGAAGCTGCGGATAAAAAGATGGATAAGAAGAAGCCTTCCCGACAAGAAGACGAGAAGATGGACAAAGCCTTAGCCAAGAAGGTTAAGAAAAAGAAGTAGTGACTTAGCCCCCGTAAGGGGGCTTTTTCGTTTATGATTGCTACTGACGCCAGAGTAATCTGGAACCCTGCTTGTAACACCTGCGCCTTCCTATGGAGGATTTATGATTCATTTAGCTGCTCGGCTTGCTCGTGAAGAGACTGATGCCGATAAACAGGAGTTCGTTCGTGGCGTAGCCAGCCTGAACCAAAACGGTGAAAAGAAACTCGTTATTGGTTTTGCTGCAGGGTATCTGCTATCGAAGTGGCTCCGTAACCGTGGCTAGTATTAAGAAAACCTTCAATAGCGCCATAGTCAAAGCGGAAAAACAAGTAGTCCCTCACTACACTGCAAAGCTTCGTAGCCATGCAACTTCATATGGCTGGCCTGCAGATATTACAAACCATATTAAAATTTCTCACAACGGTACTGGCCATTCTATTTCCTACCCACAAAGTATTGAAGAATCTGTACTTACATTAGAGTATGGCACTCAACATGTTCCTCCTGCCCCGGCTTTACGCACATTTGTACTGGGGGTTAATTAATGCCATTTATTATTAATGAAGACGCTGCTCTAAAAACTTTGCTTTCAGGCATTACAGTATCTGATGGTGGAAATGCCGCCCGTCCTGTAGCGGTTTATTATGGACAGCCAGATAAAGATATTCGTACTCAAAGCTACCCATATATAACTTTAGATTTAGTAGGTGTTCGTGAGGATACGGAACGTGCCCACAGAGGAAGCGTAGATCTTACATATACACCTGAAGGTATGACTCCAAATTACACCACTGAAAGTCAACCAGTTAATTTTCCTATTCCTGTAGACCTGATTTACCAAGTCTCAACATGGGCACGTCAACCTCGCCATGATCGTCAGATTATTGCTAGCTTGTTTGCACCTGGTAGACTACCACTTAGATTTGGGCAACTCACCATCCCAGAAGATAGCACTATGCGTCGTCTAGATATGTTGGGCTTCTCAAAAAGAGATACTACTGAAAGTGGCAAACGCTTATTCAGTAATGTCTATAATATTCGTATCAGCGCAGAACTGTTCCCTGATCAACTCAGTGCAGTTTACGAAGTAACGGATGTCAATACATCACTCGGGTATCAAACTACCCCAAACGCAACTATTTGGCAAACAACTCCGTCTCACTAAGAAAACAACCTAACCCTAAAGGAGAAACCCCGAATGGCAAATCTTGCCCGTCCCGGAGTCTATATCCAAGAAGTGTCTCTTCCACAAGATGTGCAGCCTGCAAATACTGCAAACGCTGTGGGAGCATTTGTTGGAGTTCTTCCACAAGGTCCTACATCATCACCTGTTCTAATAAGTACTTGGACAGATTTTGTTAAGACTTTTGGTGGATTAAATGACTTTTACCCAACTACTTGGGCTGCCTATAACTTTTTTGCTAATGGTGGCCGCAATCTATATGTAAAGCGTGTTATTGGAACAGGTGCTGGACTAGGAACTATCGCTATTACCGATGGTACTGGAACCACTACCACCACTACTGCTACCGTAACTGCAGCATCTGCAGCTAGCGGAACTATTACATATACAGCAACTAACACCTTTGCCGTTGGTCAAACAGTAACTATTACTGGTCTTTCAACAACAGCATTTAACTTAAGTAACGTAACTATTGCTACCCGTTCAGGTTCACAGTTTACTGTTACAAGTGCCGCTACAGGTACTGCAGTAACTGGCGCTTCCGCTACAGCCACTGTTACCGTAACAACAGCTTCTAATACAGTATTTACTATTAATGCTGCTAATGCAGGAGCTTGGTCTGGCGCTTACTCAGTTAAAATTGTATCTGCAGGATCTGCTAGCCGTTTTGGTCTTGAGGTATACCAGACAACAACTGTTAATGGAAACTCAACTACAACCTTGCTTGAATCTTATACAGATTTAAGTATGTCTTCTACAGATAGAAACTTTGTTTTATCTGTTGTTAATTCTAACGCTACATCAGTAATTAAGATTTCTAATGCTTTAGATAACACAAAATCTCCAGCAGTTAACACAACACCTGTTGCACTTTCTGGGGGAAGCGAAGGTACATCTGTTGCTCGTTCAGACTATGCTTCTGCATGGGCAACATTTGACTCAGTACTTAACCCATTGGTTATTTATGCACCAGATGCTCCATATGCTGCAACAAGTACTTTAACTGCACAAATTCATGGAGATGCTGTGGTCTATGCTTCTTCTCGTATTGATTGTTTTGCAATCATTGATACTCCTTCTGGAATGTCAGCAACAGATGCACAAACTCAAGTAACTGCAACATATGCAATTTTTGCTGGAGCTACTTCAGGAAACATTGCCGCAGCGTATTATCCTTGGTATAACATCCCAGATCCAACTAAGAGCATTGGCGTAACCCGCCTACAGGCTCCTGGTGCTGGTGTTGTTGGTCAATATATTTCAACTGATGCATCTCGTGGTCCATCTAAGACTCCAGCAGGTCTTCAAAATGTTATGGCTCTTGCTGTATCTACTGAACATTTGTTTACTAATGCTGAACTCGATTCTATAAATACAAGCGTTGATCCTATTAACGCTATTCGTCAGGTTCCTGGCGCAGGTATTGTTATCATGGGCGGCCGCACTTTGGATAATACACCAAACAACCGTTATATCAACATTCGACGTTCTTTGATTTACATCGAAAAGTCAATGAATGATCTAACATCATTTGCTTTGTTTGAGAACAATGACTCACGTCTATGGTCTCAAATTCGTACTAATTTAAATAGCTTCTTGCTTGCTTATTGGCAATCAGGTGGTCTACGTGGAACAAACCCAACTCAAGCATATTACGTAAAGTGCGATACAACTACAACCAGCTTTAGTGATATGCAGCAAGGTAAAGTTAACATTGAAGTTGGCGTTGCCCTTGAATACCCAGCAGAGTTCGTTGTCATCAAGCTTGGACAACTAACCGGAAACGCTTCAGCGTAAAGGAGATAAATAAAAATGGCATCACCAACAGAAAATCTACTTAGTACCTTAATGACGGACCCAGTCCGTAATTTTAAGTTCCTAGTAACCTTTAACCCAACAACAGAATGGGGCAAAGGCGATAAGCCAATGAAGATGGGGTTTGTATCTCTATCTGGTCTCACTGTAACAACTGAGCCAATTGCTTACCGTGAAGGTGGATACAATACTAACGTCCATCAAATTCCTGGTCAATCTGCATTTACCCCAATTACTCTTTCTAAAGGAGTTATGTTGGGACAAGATTCAAATCCAAAATGGATGAAGCGTTTGTTCTCAGTTCTAACTCCTAGCCTTACAACAGGTGTGGGACAAGGATTTCGTACAGACATTGATATCCAAGTACTAAGTCATCCAAACCCACAAGCAGATACAGGTGCAGGAGCTCAAGCAGATCTTCCTGAAAACCAACATACTTCACTTCGTTTTAGAGTGTATAATGCTTGGATCTCATCACTTTCTTACAGTAACCTAGATGCAGGCGCTAATACCCTTATGGTAGAAGAGATGTCTCTAGTTCATGAAGGTTGGGATGTACAATATGCTACAGGATACACAAATACTGGTTCAGCCGATGGAAAAACTTTCCTAGGACGATAAATTAAAAAAGGTAAATAACATGGAAACTGATACGATTATAAATGCGGCACAAAACCCCGCTTTAGCAAATGAATTAGCTGCTAAAGCAATGACTTCACAGGATCCGGTGGTGGCTAGTAGTATTTTAAAAACTAATACTATGCCACCGCCTGATACTACAGTTGAGTTACTAGGTGGTTTAAGAGACCCTTTTCTTGGGGTAATTTCTACAGCAGAAATTAGAGAACTCAATGGAATAGATGAAGAATTAATCTCTAAGATTAATGATCCAGGTAAAGCTTTATTAACTATTTTAGAAAGAGCTACAGTAAAAATTGGCGATGAACCAGCAGATAAAGAAACATTAGATTCTCTTTATGCTGGCGATCGTGAGCTTTTACTTCTAGCTATTAGAAATGTTACTTTTGGTACTGAGATTAAACTTGGGCCAGGAGAATGCCCAAGCTGTGGTGTAGAACAAGTATTTGAAATAGATTTGGTCAAAGATGTACCCCTTAAAAAACTTGAGGGAGACCATACTTTTACCGTTAAATGTAAGGTTGGAGATGTAGTAGTAACTCTTCCTACTGGAAGTACGCAAAAAGCTATTGTTACGTCTACCAATAAAACTTCAGCAGAATTAGATACAATTCTTTTGAAAAACTGCATTGAGTCTATTAACGATGTTCCAGTATTTAGTTTAGACGATGTTCGAAAACTAAGTTTAAAAGATCGTAGAGACATTTTGCAAGAGATTACAAACCGCAACCCCGGCCCACAATTAAGCGAAATTAAGATCCCATGTCAGTCTTGCGGCACGGAGGTACCGCTTCCGCTAACTCTAGCGGAGTTGTTTCGCTAACGAGATTGACTACGAACTGCTTATGGATATGCAGGATCTACTGATCCAAAGTTATCCTGGGTGGACACTAAATGAGGTACGTAACCTTAGTATGAGGGAACGTATAAATTGGTTAGATAGAGCTACGGCTAGAATAAGGCGGTGATGTAAATGGCAGTAGGTACAACAGGCAACAATATGGCCTCACCTTCTGACGGTGAGTCTACGCCTTTTGCTTCCATGGGAGATGAAGTTGATTTTGACGGTCTTCCTAAAAACTTTATTAAATATTTTAAAGAGGCTAAAAAACTTGTAGACCAGATGGTTGATGAATGGTCTAAAGCCATTAAAGATACCGAAACTGCAACAGGCAAAATGGGTGCAGGAAGAC
>CAILDT010000804.1 GCA_903833025.1 uncultured Bacteroidota bacterium
AGAACTTGAAGAGGATGAACATTATCTTCAAAAGTTTGATAGTGAAATACGAGACAACTTTATCGTCAATTTTCATCCAGAAGCCCGCACGCATAACTACGAAGAAGTGAAAGCTTTAGCCAGAGTAACGCGTGATGGGCGCGGCATTATTGTTGATCCGCTGCATAAAACACTACCCTTCTTAACTAAATATGAAATGACTCGTATTCTCGGGCAGCGGGCAAAACAATTAGATTCTGGGGCTAAACCGTTTGTTAAAATACCGCTCAATGTGATTGATGGTTATCATATCGCCAAACTAGAATTAGAACAGAAGAAAATACCGTTTATAATAAAGCGGCCTTATCCTAACGGCGGCGTTGAATATTGGACTGTAAGTGATTTAGAGCTTATTTAATCTATTACATTATATAAATGAGTGAAAAAATATATTATGTAGTATTCTTTGAAGGTAATATGTTTCAAGCCTTTGGCGATTTTTTATCCGGTGGCAAATGTATTAATAAAGAAGGACCTTTTTTGTTTGAAAAGGAGGCAGCAGAGCGTTCTATGCGACATACTAGAGCTTGTATTGTTTATAATGCAGTTAAACAAAGTTTTTTAAATGATATCAGACACGCTAATTACGCCTATGATGCTGTGCATAATTTAATAGCTTGGGCGAAGAAAAATATTCCCATCATTACCCGTAGAAAATCGGTCGTAGGTATTTTGGAAACTATACCGGAATATCCGTGCGAAACTTCACCAGATATTATAACGGGTAGCTTAGTAACAGAACCTTCGATACGTCTAGATACGTTGCCTCTAGAGTATGTATTTGAGCCTGCAGTAGAGACAGAGCCTCTAGTAGAGACAGAGCCTATTGTACCTGATGCTATTGTACCTGATGCTATTGTACCTGATGCTATTGTACCTGAAAATGAGCTTATTGTTGTTCCCGCACCTTCAACCGTAACTCCCTCTCTTGCCCGTTGGTGTTTCTTTGAGCAAAATAGTATTCATCACGAGCAAGAGGATTTAAATATTAAAGTAGAAATTGGTAATATTGCCGATAAAGTATTCACATCGATTAAAGCCTATGGCGGCGACTTTTTATCTATTGCCAATTTAGCCAAAGGCATTACTTTTAACATGGGTCTCGGGATGGCCAACTCGAAAGACGTGAGTGAAATTTTAAAAGAGATTGAAGATATGGAAACAGGCGGGACTCCTAGTTTTTTAATTATCAAGCTAGAGAAGAAAAAAAGTTCAAATAAAATAAGTGTGCCGGGTTTTTTTAGTCGAAATAAAAAAGCGTCCTTATTTACCGTAGAATATAGTTTTTTTAAACCAAAGAATGCGGCCGCCCACTTGATTTGCGAAGATTTATTAAACACGAAGATTCAGCATAAGATTAATTTCTTGAAAACGCAGACGGCTTAACGTGTTGACGTGTTAGCACTAATAGCATTAAGAACTCGTGACGGTAAACTCTTTTTGTTCGGCTAGAGGTTTATTATTTCTTATAAAAGGCGACAAAACTTGTGTATAATATTCATTGCCTGGTAGATTTTTATTATTTTTTAATGTGTCTGTCACTGTGCCTAGCGGATACGCGTTGAAAATATAATGATGGATTCCCGTCTTGGGCGGCGGACTGGGCGGCTGATATTTATACGGTTCGCTAATGACGCCGCCATTCGGCTTTACCACCGCTACATAATGTGTCCATGTGCTCGCCGGCGCATCTGGGTCTGTCATTGTTACGATAAAATTCGCTGCATAATTGCTCACAGATATTTTAGGGGTTTTTATATATGCCGCCTGACCCAATTCTTGCCCACCGATTCCGATATTTGCGTAATTTATGGAAAGCTGGGTTTGCGCTTGACCGCCTCTTTTATTTGTCTTTTTTTTTGAACGCCGGAGCTTACGCTTATTCCTTTTGGTTTTGCTTTGTTTCCTCTTGCGGCTTTTATTCGGCATATATATATTCGAAAGTGAAAATATATATTCCTAGTGTTTTATAATACTTTTGCAAAAAATTGAAATGAAAAAGTATTTGAAAGAAAGTAGTATATTCCCGCTCAATCAAATCAATCAAAATGAATCAAATGTTTAACGATAATTGTGAAGCCTGTGTGCATAACCAGTTCGTCAATAATAACCTTCTGCGTCTAGCTCGGCTAGAGCAGATGATGACAGACATGGGTTCTGCCAATGACGAACGATTAACCGACCTTGAAGAAGCGTTACAGGTAGCGTATAACCGTATTAATAAATTAGAAGATTATATTACAGGTATCGAAGAAGACGACCAAGCAGATACAGACAGTGTCTGTGATATTTGCTGCGAATGCACTTGCGACGAAGCAGACCAAAGCGAAGAAGCTAGCGAAGCAGACCAGGCTCAGTCCACTGATGAATTTACTAACAACGATGATTTTGTGCCTGTTTCATACTACGACGATGAAGATGACGAGCATATTTATGTCGATGTAAATAACTGGGACGCAAGTGAAACAGATGATCAAGTCGTTCCCGAGATGATTACGGTACAATTTGCAGGACAAGATGAAATGGTGCAATTTCGCTCAGCAGCATATTGTCAGCAAGTATCATCTATTCCTGAAGACGGTTATGCAGTGCAAGCTATGTCGATGTGCATGATGCATGAGCAAGATATGCGCCTAAATCATGATACATACCTATACGATACATGTTATCCAGTTCTATGCGCTGAAGAAGAAGAAGAATTCCCCTGGAACAACCCAAGCCTTAATAACGGCGATTTAACCTACGGCACTTGCTCAGATGAATACCAGAGTTATTATGCCGATAGAATGGCCTCTATTCATGCTGCTCAAGAAGAAGACGATACTAATGACTGCGCTGCCTTTTACCAATTCAAAGCTTTAGATGTAGAGCACAATAACGGCTTAGATGAGAGAATCGCCGAAGTATTAGGCTATGCTCAAACAAATGAATACTATGCTCAAGTCAATTGCAACGATGATGACGAGGACTATTATAACGAAGAATATATTAACCAAAACTACTCACATAAAGCAGCAGCACACAAAGCAGCGCGGGAAGAACGATTTGCCCAACAAGTGCAGATATTCCGAGAGTATGATTAAATAGCACAGATAATTTTGAAAGGAAAAATAAATAAACAAATTTTTTTACATATATAATTTCACACTTTGATACCATTTATACGGGTCCGGGTCGCCGGTAATATAAAATAACATTTCTTCGCCCGTCATATTAATACCCACTAAAGTCGTATATAAATGTAACC
>CAILDT010000805.1 GCA_903833025.1 uncultured Bacteroidota bacterium
ATATGAAAAATCTATATAACTTTGAACTTTCCAGTCTAAACAATGGGGTACATTACACCTGTAATTGTGCCGAGATAGTTGAAATTAATAAATGAAAATAAAAAAGCTCCGCAGAAATGCGGGGCTTTTTTTTGGCAACTACAAGTATTGCCCCTATCGCACTACTACAATTTTTTCCATTTTAATAACTGCATTTTTAGATGTGAATTGGCAGAAATAAATTCCGTTTGCCAACGAAGAAATGTTGAGTGTAAGATTGGTGGAAATGTTTTTTATCTGCATCACTGTTTTTCCTGTTATGTCGGATAACTCAATTAAATCGGGCAGTTTATATCCGTTTTTAAATTTAATATTTACCGTTTCGTTTGCCGGATTAGGATATATGGAAATGAAATTGGTTTCTTCATTTTTAATATTTACAGTAACCTGCGGTGTGCAGTTAGGGTTGCCTGGTATGTTGGCATCCATCCACGCAAGTCGGCGTGCTATCCAGCTTTTGAAAGCGGCAATCTCTCCCACAAAAGTACCTGGGTCGGGTTCTACTTCTGGTGTTCCGTTATTGATGCCCAATGTTCCCCATCGTTGAAAATGCCTTGCTGCCGCATCATTCAGGTATGTTGTCATCGAATCGATGTATCCATACAGGGCAGTATCGGAAAGTATGTTGGTTCTGAAATTATCCCATCGGCAACGAAGTGCATTTTGAAATGCTGTATCCTGCATCATTCGTACTGTCCAGCCATTAGAGTTATTGTCAGGTCCGCAATCATTTACTTTATACGACCATCCCGAACCATCAGTGGCGGCATAAATGGCACATTCATTAATGTCTTTCCACGCCCAATCGAAATCCCACACAGGACCCATTTTCAACGTTCCGAAATATCCTGTTGAATCCATTTCTTTATGCATAAACTGGCTCTTTTTATATCCATCTCCATTTCGCGAAAGCTCATTTACTATAAAATAATCAAGAAAAGAACTCATGCCGATGTAATGTTTATATCCAATTAAAGTGTCGGTAAAAGTGGAATCGTACAATGCAGTTTCGAAGGTATTAATAAACGTTTGTATGTATGTTTTTTGAGTGTCGGTAATGGCAGTATATTTAGGATAATCATAAAGCAAATGGTCATTTAAGGTAGGGTGGTCTATCGGGTGATACTGCAATTGCCAGCCATCTGTGCCACCACCCCAAATATTATTTTGGAGAATATAACCACCCGTAACATTGGGCGCAGTGTTTTCTGTACTGTCTAATTTTGCTATACTAACACGCTTGCTACCCCGTTTTATTTGTTCATCCAACACATACACACCCTCGTAAGTTCCATTCAACATTACTTCCACCAACCGAGTACGCGAAGCATAATGTCCCATTTGATGAAACAAGCGATACGCCAATGTATTTCGCATAAATACTTTATCATTCCAATTCGAAATCAAACACCAATCGTGTTCGGGTGGCATTCCTAAAAGAGAATCGTCTGCCTGCACATTGTTAGTATCGCGGGTTTCGATGCCATAAGGTTGTTGAGGATAACTTGCTGACGAAGCACCACGAACTTGAATTCCTATTTTACCATTATAGTTATTTGCCGAATCGGTAGGGTGATTAAGCATACCCGGACCATTATATATAATGCCCATTGTAGCATCTATTCTAGTTCCATTGGGAATAGCAACACCGTTTGTATTTATTATTACGATAGGTAAATTAGTAGATGTAAAACCGATAAAACCTGCTGGAGTGTTGCTGAATGTTATACTCCAAGACACAACAGAACCAACACCTCCAACAGTTTGGTCACGTACCATTAAATTCCAAGTTCCATTCGGGTTTTGATTGTTATTAAAATTAACTAATGCATCGGTAGATTTATAAACGCCAGTAAAAGGTGCTATTCCAGCAGTTATAGGTACTGAAGAAGTATCGTGAAAAATAGTATTGGTGTAATCTGCGCCAGTGCCGCCATTAAAAGAAGATAAAATATAAACCGAACCAGTAGGCGATTGTAATTTAAAACGCAATTGCCCATCAACAGGATGCACAATATTGATGGTTATGTACTCCAATCCAAATGTATTTGAATTTATAGCTGTTGGTAATCCCGAAACAGGTATGGGGTAATATACATACACATTGTTGTCGGTAATGGCTCCCCCAGTGTTGTTTGTAAATGTTTGTGCACTTATTATCAGTGATGAAATAATGCAAAGTATAAGTAGTAATTGTTTTTTCATAATGTAAAATTTTGGTAAAGATAATACTAAATTTACAAATCAGGAGATTAATAAAATAGAAATTAAATTATTCCAAATAAAGACTTTCCTTTTACACCAAGGGCATCTACTTTTTTTTCTATTTCAGAATTTTTAATTAATGGCGGAGCGTGATGTGGCTTTATCCTCGCATCTATTATCAATGGACCATTACAGCCCCAGTGTTTGTTTTCTGTAAAACTATCTATTCCATAAATATCGTGCGAAGGGTTACTACGAGTAAAAGTTACCCAAAGGAAATTATTTAATGTTTGAGAAACAAAATCACTGTCATCGCAAATGATTAGTAAAGGAAAATTTGAAATTTGAAATTTAAAGTTTAAAATTTCTTTTTCAGTTGTTGCTGCATCAACATATCTATTTCCTTGAATGGCAATAATGCCAGGCATTATGACTTTAGGGTTACGAAAATTGTCTGTAAGATTTAACTCTGAAATAGAAGTTCCGAGTTCTCTTATTTTATTACCTGCTGCTGCTATAACTACTTTACTTCCGCTATTTAAATCAGTTCCGCTATAATCAAGAGTATCAATTGAAGTGCGAGTATAAAAGTGCAAGTCTCTTGTCCAATCAACCCTTTCGAGCAAGTGTGAGAAATAAGCCTGTACATCTTTTGTTGTCAAATGAGGATTATCTTCACCTGCGACAATCAATAAATATTTAGCTAAACTTAATTGCCCTTTACCAAGAATATGATTAGCAATGGTCAATATTTCTTGAGGTTTTCGTTCATTATTATAAGGTGTGTAACGTTCGCTACCAATGGCAAGTAACAACGGATGTACACCAGAAGCATCAACAGCATACACATCTTTTAATCCAGCTATTTCTTTCGAAATAGCAGTGTCCGTGAGTTCGTGAATCAATGCACCAAAGCTTGTATCTTCCTGCGGAGGGCGACCAACAACGGTAAAGGGCCATATTGCATTGTCGCGATGATATACTTTATGAACGCGCATCATCGGGAAATTATGTTTCAAACTATAATATCCTAAATGGTCTCCAAAAGGTCCTTCCGGTTTATTTTCATTGGGATGTACTTCACCCGTAATTACAAAATCCGCATCACCTGCAATACAAAAACCATCAACATTAGTATAACGAATTCTTCTGTTTCCTAAAGCTCCCGCAAAGGTAAGTTCACTCATACCTTCTGGCAAAGGCATCACGGCACCTAATGTAAGTGATGGCGGACCACCAACAAAAATACTTACTTTAAGGGGTTGGTTCTTTGCATTTGATTTTGTCTGATGTACACCAATACCTCTGTGTAACTGATAATGTAAACCAACTTCCTTGTCTTGTACATATTCATTTCCACTCATCTGAATACGATACATTCCAAGATTAGAATTCATTACTCCAGGAGCATCAATATCTTCGGTATATACAAGAGGGAGAGTTACAAAAGCACCACCATCGTCCTGCCAGCATTTTATTTGTGGTAAAGAAGAGATAGTTGTTTCGTTTTGAAGAACAGGATTATTAAAAGAAGATTTTTTAGGAAGAGAAGAAAAAGCGGTTGCTGCTACATTAGCATATTTAAATGGGTGTTTGATTGCTTCAAGCGGATTATTTTTTAAATCAATAAGTGTTTTTATTTTATCTAATGTATCCCTGAAAATAAATTTGCTTCTGTTGATGTCGCCATATAAATTAGAAACAGCTTTGAACTTGCACCCTTTAATATTTTCAAATAATATAGCAGGTCCATTATTTTCAAATACCCGAAGATGAATGGCTGCCATCTCCAATTCAGCGTCAACTTCTTCTTTAACACGAATCAGTTTTCCGTGCTTTTCCAAATCATCAATACATTCCTGCGTGCTTTTATATCCCATAAAGTGAAACAGGTTTTATTGATTGATTATGATTTAATTTTTTCAAACATTTCGCGGATTGCTCCGAGATAATAAATATCCCATCCTTCGGTAATACTTGTTAATGATTTTTCAGGAACGTCTTCGTGCAGCAATTCTACAAAAGTTTGTTTGCCTTTTGCTTTTAAAGTAAAAGTAACTTTGGATGGTTTATCCCATTGATCGTAGCACCATTCCTGAACAAGTTTTTTATTCTTCACAACTTCCAAATTTGTTCCGAACATTTGTCCGCCCCAAAGAGAAAATTTAGCCCCTACATCTGCACTCATTTTAGCTTCATCACCACTCCAATCCTGAATTATTTCAGGATTGACTAAAGCATCAAAGACTTCTTCCGCTTTAGCATTCATCTCATAAGTTTGTTTTATCGTTGGCATTTTTTATAAATTAAAAGGTTGAGAAATAGTGTTAGTTATTGTCATTTTATACATTTGGTCGTTGTATATATTTTGTTCTGGTAAATAAAACAAATGATAACCGTTTGAAATGTATTCATTCATTTTTTTATCATCGATATATGGCTCAAAGGTAACAAACTTATTTTTTTCATTTGGAATATTCGTAACCATAATTTCATTATACCACCATCCCGAAATAATTACTGTTTTAGATTCTATTGATTTTGTCTTTTCAATTACTTCATCAGTATATTTCATCTTTTGCTTTCTCTTTGAATAATCTGAAAATAGTGCACCTGATAAAGCATCAAAAAAAACTTCTTGTCCTGAAACATTAAATACGATAGCATGATTTGAATATTCTGCACCTCGCAGTTTGTCAGTTAAATTTATACTGCAAACAAATGGAGAAATAATAAACAGCGCACTTAATATTTTGAATTGTTTGCTCGATAGGTAATATCCGAAAAGGATGAGAACAAAAGGAATAACTGGTATCATATATCCTGATTTCTGAGGTAGTCTGAGGTAGGAAACACTATAGAGAATAAGCACAATTATACTTGCAATAATTATTTTTTTATCTAATCCGTTATTAAATAATTCTCCGAAAGTTTGTTTTTTTCTATTTCTAATTATTAAAAGAATGCTAATTAAAACAGCTATTATTCCAACAACTCCAAACACTCCCAAAATCATTTTGTATACTACTTTAGTTACTGGTGGGTAATCAAACTGGTCGTAAAACATAAAAAACGAAAGCCCCAATTGTTTTATAATGGGAAGAAAAACAAGAACAATAATTAATAACATTGGTACAATTATTTTAAAACAACTCATCAAATTTTGTTTCAAATTATTTTGCTGCCATATAATAATAATAAAAGGTAACAGCATTGCACCACTTGTAATTCGGCAACCAATTGCTAATCCAAGGAAGATTCCACAAACAATTAATTTGTTTTTTAATAAATAATAAAAGCTGATTAACACAAAAGCTTCTGTCCAAACAAAATCAATTGTATAGGTACTGCTGATAAAATAGACCGGAACAAAAGCAAACGCTAAAGCTGCAATAAAATAATGTTTGAATTGAAAATGTTTTAATATCATTGCAAAAAACAGAACCCCAATTGCACTGAACAAAGCAGATAGCCCATTAAATATAACTGGTCCGCAACCCCACAAAGCAGAAAGAATTAATTCCTGAACAGGATGTCCCGGTAATCTTGATGGTTCGTATATTCCTGAAAGGTGTGTATTAAACGCAGCCCGTGCTATTCCCCACGAATCTTCTTCAATGCCATATCCTGCATTTAAAAACGGAAGTCGAGAAACAAAAACAATTATGAAAAGTAAAATAAAAGGAAGATATTTCTTCTCAAAGAAACTCATCTAATCCGCTAAGCGTTGACGAACAGCTTCATATAAAATAACACCTGCAGCAACCGAAACATTAAGAGAAGCAATACTTCCCATCAGAGGAATTTTTGCGTGCGCATCAGATAAATTCAAAAGCTCATTCGAAACTCCATCTTCTTCCGAACCCATAATAATTGCAACAGGTAAAGTATAATCGTGGGTATAATACATATCAGGAGTTTTCTCTGTACAGGCAATTACCATCAATCCGCTTTCGCGTAAAATATTAATTACATCTTTTAAATTCGCTTCTCTGCAAACAGGAATTTTATGCAACGCTCCTGCTGATGTTTTTATCGAATCTGCATTTATCTGCGCTCCTCCTTTTGCAGGAATAATAATTGCATCTACTCCTGAACATTCAGCAGTTCTAACTATTGCACCAAAGTTGCGAACATCTGTTATTCTATCTAAAATTAAAATCAACGGAGTTTTTCCTGCTTCAAAAATGGTTGGTAATACATCCTGAATTTTATGATACGTGATGGATGAAATATAACCTACAACTCCTTGATGATTTTTGAGTGTGAGTCTGTTTAGTTTTTCTACAGGAACATATTGAAAAACTATATCGTGTTGTTTTAGCAAACCCATTAACTGACTCACCAACTCACCTTTCAAGCCACTTTGAATAAGCAGTTTATCTATTTCCTTACCTGAACGAATCGCTTCAATAATTGGTCGCAAACCAAATATTAAATTATCATTTCCGCTTTCTTTCTGTTGTTCTCTTGTTTGCATAATTTAATATTAATCCTGTAAATACGTTTTACCCTGCCTCCAGATATCCACTGCCACATACCACGCCTGCTTATAAACGCCCGAACGCTCCAGTGTATAATCATTATCAGTAAAAGGATTTGCTACTTTGGAAAAAGTATATTGCAACGAGTTAATATTATTTTCCTCTCCATAAGTCCACGTCTCTGAAGTAGCCGAACGATAGATAGTATTAGGCGCTCCATAAATTAAATAAATCATTCCCCTATCTGTTTTCCATCCTTCTAAATAGGAAGTAAAATACAGATTTGCATCTTGCATCCTGTTATAATATTTCCGAATTACTTCTCTTGCCTTCTCTTGATTTCCCGAACAATTAATCCAGAATTTTTCTATCGATGCTTTTTTATTTGTACTCAAAGTAAGCTCATCGTATTCTTGTTTTGTAGTTATAAAGCGAAGTGGCGGCACCATATCATCTGCTTTTTTAACTTCAGGAAACACATCCGAAAAATTAAATATCGTGGTACCTTCTCTTTTAGAAGTATCTAATTGAAAATGATAAAATCCTTTTTTAGCAACAGTAAAATTCACATTTCCATCACTAGATAATTGAAGGGTAAATGTGCTGTCAGCTCTATATTTGAATGGTTCCGGGTCAGCAAGTGAAAAAGGTGGCGCAGCAAGCGGGAAATCCCTTTTGTAATATCTCACATATATATTCACCGCCATTTTTGCTTTGTATTGTATCACTACTTCTTCCCCTGTTTTAGCATAATTACAAAACAGTGGCACATCTTTTTCTTTCGATTTAACAATAAAATTCTGTCGGTTTAAATCATTCGATTTATCAATTGTTAATACATTGGAAACAGTTACATTTTTATTCAAATCAATAATAGTAACTCGCAAAAAACATTCGTGTCTGCCAAACGATTTCACATTCATCTTACCAATTAAATATTTATCTGCTCCTGTATTATTTAAATCCACAATTCGAACGGAAGAGCTGTCAATTATTTCCCTGGAATCGTAAGCAGGAATTAATCGGTAAGAAATTAATACATTGGAAGTGAAATTTTGTCCATCCGGCCGGGTGTATAATAGTTCTTTGCTGGAAATTTTAAAATGCAATTCTGTTATCGAATCGCTTTTATTAAACACTGCAAATTGGGGGTGTATCGTATTCGAATCGTGCTTGTAACTGCTCGGCTCCGTTTTGTTTGAGAGCTTATGATGGGTATTACAAGATATAATAATTAACAAGAGTAATATAAATAAAAGTGTGTTTTTCATTCTTTGTTTAAATGCTTTTGAGTGAGATTGATTAATAATAAAAAAATAAATCCCTTAAACCTGACTGCGAAATTAACAATTAATTTGCTAATCTCTAAAAGGAATATTTACCTATAAATTTAAAAACAGTAAAAAACAAGATTAGAAATAATTCACAATGCCGAAATGGATTTTTCCACTTTTTATTGAGAATGGGTTTTCGAATTGGTGACCTAAAGCATACGAGATAGAAAATATTCCAGCTTTAGTTTCGAAGCTTATACCTGCTCCGAAACCATAAGGTTTGTCATGGATTAGTAAGTTTTCAGTAATGATATTACTTTCGTAATATGCTTGATCACCGAAGAGATAAACGTAGGAATTTTGCTCTAAGAGATAGCGAATTTCCAAAGTCGAAATGGAATATGCAGAAGCGTAAATACTTTCCTCATCAAAACCACGTAGCGTTTTGAGTCCTCCAATACGGAATAATTCGTTTTGAAAAGTGCTTTCGCCATAAAGATATGCGGCTTGTTCGGAGATTTTAATTGTCGCTCTACTTAATAAAGGAATAAATATGCTGCCTTCAAAATCGCCTTTGGCAATTGTAGAAGAGAGGTGCTTTATATTATCGTACGCAACAGGATTTACTTTAGCATTCTTTTTTATGAGTTTTGTTCCGATACTTATATTAGTTAAAATAGAAAATCCTTTTCGTGGATTTAAACGATAATCAAGTTTTTCATATTTCAATCCCAAGCCATACATATTTGTACTTACGTCGGCATAAGGTGGCAACGTTTGAACGTTTTCATACCCTTCGATTA
>CAILDT010000806.1 GCA_903833025.1 uncultured Bacteroidota bacterium
ATATGAAAAATCTATATAACTTTGAACTTTCCAGTCTAAACAATGGGGTACATTACACCCCTGACCAAATTAAACATTTGAAAGGCATAGAAAAACATATTGATAGCAACTATTTAGAGATTTCGAAAACCTACGCAACTAATTTTACAAACGCTGGGATGACGCAACTCGAAAAATTTGTTGGAAAAGAATTACTCTTCAATGCCCTAAATCCCGTTTCGCCCGAAGAAAGACTAAATGCCAGTGAACGAAATTTCAAATTAAGCGAAATACTTGCCGACAAATTTAAAACCGACACCAGCGACGATATGTTTTTGGTTTCTGATAATTTCAGCAAATATTTTAAACATCTCCATTTTGAAATTGGCGACTTAGCTGGCGAAATAAATACCGATGCCGAAATATTACGAGCCACCAATGTTTTTGTATTACCGCCAATAATTAATTTAACATTCGAAGAAATAAAAATGATTCGTAACCATTTAATAAGTACCAATCTTACATTCAGAACCAATATGGATAAATGGAGTATCGATTTATTAGCAACCCCATTCTCCTCCGAAAACTTTCAAACAATAATCAATCACTATAAAACAACAATAATACCTGCAGCCCAAATGATGCAAATAGAAATAGAAAAAAACGAACGGCTACATTTAAAAAGAATTTCATCAAACAATAAAATAGAATTAAAAGTAAACCTATACGTTTGCAACGTTGGTTTATATTGGGACTATCTCGAAAGTCTTAACATAACCTGCGACGAAACAAGAACCGTGCTTTCCGAAATGCCCGACTACGAAACCAACACAAAAAGGAGTTGTATTATAATAGAGTGCGGCTTATTTGAACAAGACAATTATATAAACGAAGAATCAGAAGCTGAAGAACAACCACTTCCCAAACGGAAATTTCGAGTCCTATAAATAACAAACAAACAAATCATAAATTAAAATAAACCTAAACCAAAAAAACAAATGAAACCAATCATAAAATTGTACGAATATTACCGGATGAAAAATCTTCAGTCCGAATTTTTATTAGAATTCGATTCTCTTAAAGATATGCTACGATACGTAGAAAAAAACAATCAGAAAAATATATTTATTTTTCCTGCCAAAGACGATGCCCCCGAACTATTCGCATTTTCAAGCAAAGGCGGCTTATTACAACACCAAACAAACGGCTACCAAACATTAGAAGATTTTAAACAAGCCGACCTACACGCATTTCCCGACGCAGCAAACTTTTACGAAGCCCAAAAATTAGGATTCGTAAAATACACCGAATACAAAATGAGCTCCGAAACAGGCATAACAGACGCAAAAGATTATGAAGAAATAAAAAAAGGAGGATACATAGAAGCATACCAACAATTTAATGAAACCCGAACCACAACACCCGAATTACCTCAATTAGAAGAAATAACAAACGCTTATGAAATGCAAAAGTGGATAACCAAAACACAATTCGAAACCACCGCCGAATTTCTCAACGCCTGGAAACTCGGATTTCAAGACCCACTCGAATACCGCGAATCAATAACAAAAGAATTTAAAAACTATGCCGATTACAAAAAAGCAGCAACAACAGGATTCAACTTCGGACTCGATTTTTATATGGCACAACAAAACGGAATAGAAGAATCAAAAGAATACAACCAATACCTCGAAATAGAACTACTCCAATTTCCCGACACTTCCTCCGACCAAAAACTAATGTGCGTAATCCTCTCACAAGTTGAAGACGGAAAACGAACATCAGTAAACAAACTTGTGGAAAACCTAAACACCGAAAAAAACATATATAAAAAGAACGACGGAACTCTACCAACTTGGTTCACCCAAAAACTAAACACCGCCACCGAAATGGTAGAATTTTTAACCACCAGCCCAATCATCAACAAATACGGTACTTACGAAGTGGATGGCGAATTTTTTCAAAAGAAAAAAACATTCGACCGCAGTATAATACTCGACGGCGCCAACGTAGCATTTGGCAAAACAGGCGAAAAAGGCGGAAAACCACTAATGAAAAACATCCTCACAATGGTAAAATACCTACTCGCCAAAGGATTTACCGACATCACCGTATTCACCGACCTATCCATAAAACGCCGAATCGCCGACCTCGAAATCCTCCCCGAAGTACAAACACTCTGCAAATTTGCCTACACACCAGCCGACAAACCCGCCGACGTATTCCTACTCACCTACGTAAAACAAAATCATTGCATCATCGTCAGCAACGACCAATTTCGCGAATGGAAAATGAAAGACCCCTGGGTAGCAATCAACATCGACTACTACCGAATCACATTTATGATCGAAGAAGACAAAGTATTAATGCCCGACCTCGAAAACCTATAAATAATCAGGGCGGCACCACACCCATTACATCGCAACATTGTTCCCTGCCCACACGCGGTATCTTTTTTTCACTTTTAATAAATTGCCTACGGCGTAAAGGCAAAAAAAAGGATACTTCGCGCGGGTC
>CAILDT010000807.1 GCA_903833025.1 uncultured Bacteroidota bacterium
ATTCAAATTCCGATAATACACATTGAAGCAGGGTTGCGCTCATTTAATAAATCAATGCCAGAAGAAATTAATAGGATTATGTGCGACCACGTTTCAACCCTTTTATTTTCGCCAACAAAAGCTGGATACGATAATTTATTAAAAGAAGGATTTAAAGAAAATAATCAAGCTCCTTTTTCGTTTGATAATCCAAAGGTTTATCATTGTGGAGATGTGATGTACGATAATAGTATATATTTTTCTTCTGTTTCTGAAAGTAAAACAACTATTCTTTCCGATAATAATTTAGAGGGTGTTGATTTCATTTTAGCTACCATCCACAGAAACAATAATACAGATGAACCTGCAAGACTAAATACATTATTTACAGTTATGAATAAAATTGCAACGGAAAATAAGATTAAAATAACTATTCCTTTGCATCCTCGCACATCAAAATTGCTTGCACAAAACCTTTCTTCGGAATTATATTGCAACATAAAAACAAACGAATTTATTAAGATTATTCCTCCTGTTTCGTTTATAGAAATGATTACTCTTGAAAAAAATGCAAAGCTTATAATAACCGATTCTGGAGGAGTTCAGAAGGAAGCCTATTTTTTTAATAAACCCTGTATCATATTGCGTTCGGAAACCGAATGGATTGAATTAGTGGATTGCGGTGCTGCAAAACTTACAGATGCCGACGAAACAAAAATTATTGAAGCGTATAATTATTTTTCTGAAAATAATAAATTAAGCTTTCCTAAGTTATTTGGCAATGGAAATGCGGCTGAATTTATTTGCGAACAAATAATAGCAAATATTAAATAGAAATGTTGCTTATATACACACATAAAATTACACATCGTAATAAGTATATTTTTAATTTAATATTTAAGGATATTCTTGAAATTGATTTTTCATTAACACAAGATGCAGAGGAATTTAGAAAATTTGAAGGTGCCAAACTTAATTATTCTAATAACCCGTTAAGCACTGAATTGTTTTTTACTTCTCGAAATTTACTTTTTGAAACAGGAATAACCGAACAAAATATTTCTGTTTTTGAATTTAATTCTCAAAAAGTATTTTATGCAACTGGTAAGGCATCAGCTTTACCATTTGATGTTTTTGCAGCAAGTTTTTACCTAGTAAGCAGGTACGAAGAATATTTACCGCACATAAGAGATGAGCACGACCGTTTTGAAGCAAAAGATAGTTTGGCATTTCAAAATAACTTTTTGCAGAAACCTTTAATCAATATTTGGGCTAATTGGGTTAAAGAAACACTTCAACAAAAATATCCTCAACTTGTTTTTCCTGAAAAGAAATACGAATTTATTTCAACCATTGATATTGACAATGCTTATGCTTATCGCGAAAAGGGGTTTACAAGAAGTGTCGGAGGTTATTTTAAATCTTTGTCTGAATTTAACTTCAAGGAAATAAAAGAACGTAATCGTGTATTGCTTGGATCGGAAAAAGACCCTTACGACACCTACGATTTTCAGTTGTCGATTTTAAATAAACATAAATTTAAAAGCATTTATTTCTTTCTTCTTGGTGATTATGGGGTCAATGATAAAAATTTACCGATTGAAAGTAAACAGTTTCAATCCTTAATAAAGATGCTTGGTGATTATGCTGAAATTGGTATTCATCCATCTTATGGTTCTAATAAAAGTAAAGAACAACTAAAAAAGGAAGTAAACCGATTATCAAAAGTATTACACCGAGATGTTACAAAAAGTCGACAACACTTTTTAAAATTGACACTACCTGAAACCTATCGTAATTTAATTGATTTGGATATTACAGATGATTACACGATGGGATTTGCTTCTCAAATTGGTTTTCGAGCAAGTATTTGTACTCCATTTAATTTTTATGATTTGGATATGGAGTTGGAAACGAAGTTGAAAATCCATCCTTTTGCAGTAATGGAAGGTACTTTAAAATATTATATGAAAATCCGCCCAGAAGATGCTATGCGAAAAATAAAACCTTTAATTGATGAAGTAAAAGCCGTAAAAGGTATTTTTATTAGTCTGTGGCACAATGATACAGTTAATAATCAAGGATTGTGGAAAGGATGGCAATCGATATATGAAGAAATGGTGGAGTACGCCGTTATATAATCATAATGTTTAAACAGCTTGCTATAAAATATGCTCCTCAATTTATTTTAGAATGGGGAAAATCGTTGAAGAAAAAACAACGTAGGAAACAATTAAAGCAACAATCTCAAACACCAATTACCAAGGAAGATTTAATAAAACACTTTATAAAAATAGGAATTAAAAAAGGAGATTCTGTTTTATTGCATAGCAGTTTAAGCAAAATAGGGTTTGTTGAAGGTGGTGCCAAAACGGTTGTAGATGCTTTGTTTGAAACGTTGGGAGAAACAGGCACATTATTATTTCCTGCTTTTCCTTCCGAAGGAAGAAACAAAACATATTTAGAAAACAATCCCATTTTTGATATTAAAAACACTCCATCTAAAATGGGAACTATAACAGAATATTTTAGAAAGTTAGAAGGAGTGCATCGCAGTTTTCACCCTACTGATTCTGTTTGTGCTTTAGGTCCGTTAGCTGAATATTATACTAATACACATTTCGGGCAACTTACTCCTTATAATGAAAATTCCCCGTTTAGAAAGTTGTGCAACAAGGGCGGTAAAATATTAATGCTTGGTACAACATTGAATGGTGCTTGCACTAATTTACATACTTTGGAGGATGCCGTTGACTTTAAATTTCCAATTTACGACAAAACGATTTTTGATATTAGTATGATTGACGAACTTGGAAATAAATCAATGATGAAAACTAAAGTTCACAACCCAGAATATTCTGCAAAACGTAATTGTGATGCACTAAAACCAATGTTTGAAAAAGAGAATGTTTTGGTGAACGGAATGATAGGTGAAGCCAAATCTATGTTGATTGATGCAAATAAAATGCTGGAAGTAATGATAAAAAATTATAATAAAAAGGGAGTTACTATGTATACTCCCTTTGGAAGTTAGCAGGAAAATGAATATCTACATTACACTTGATTATGAAATTTACTTTGGGAAAAACCACGGGACTGTGGAGAAATGTATTATTTACCCAACCGCAGAGTTAATTCGGATTGCAGAAAAAAATAATGTTCGTTTTTGTTTTTTTGTTGATTGTGG
>CAILDT010000808.1 GCA_903833025.1 uncultured Bacteroidota bacterium
ACACACCTATAGATGCACTGGTGCGCCGAGTACGAGGGCGAAAGAGCGGGTGAATAATGGAATTTTCTCCAACACCATGAAACAGGCGTCGACCAAAAAGAGGTATACCCTGTTCAGTGCATATTGAGTAAGTGATCGATCACAAAATCAATTTGCCCTGAATAGAGATTTTAACAATATAATATTTTCTGGTTTAGGGTGGATAACGTATCAAGTTAAGAAAACGTTTAGAATGTTTTGGTAAGAAAATAAGACACAAGAAGCTCGGCGCGCCACCTTTAATTTCACAAGGGAAAGGATATGGAGGAGCCATGCCGCGTTTGTGACTATACCATTTCTATGGTTTCGTCAACAGGAGGCATCCCATACGTCCAAATACAGCATAGGATTGATGAAAAAACAACGAAACATTACAAATACGAAAACACAAATCTCAGGAACCTAGAAAAGTTTGTTTTTGATGGTGAACTACAAAATGTTGCAGGTTTAAGTGATCCTACTACAAAAATACGAAAAATATTGTTTTTACGCACTGTTGCAGATATAATACACGATTTAATGGACAATGGAATAAAAAAACCTATTGCTGCAATGGCGCTGACACAATATCTTATAAACAATTATGAACCTGATTTGTACAATAATGATGAAAGGATAGTAACTAGTATTGTTGCATATTTAACGACAAATTATTCGTCGTTTTTAAAACAAATAACGGAATATTTAAAATTAGTGAATGCTAGCAATATCATCGAATCTTCTTCTTTTAAAAACAGCTGCAGCACGATAGAAGAAAAAGTGTTGACGTATGCTTCAAAAATCATATATGAAAGTGGCCAAGATGATGTGAGTAACGAACCAAAACCTACGTATATTTTGTTTCCGAATATTGCCATCGATCCTGCTTCAAAGGCATCTTTTGGGAAAGAAAATCGGGAACTGTTTCCAAATGACGGTGAATCATATCATGTAGATGCGGCTTACAACGAGCTAGTTGGGTTAACAAAATGTGATATGAAAATCTGCAAACATGATAGCATATCGATTGCAACACATAAAAAGGTGAAACCTATCAACACCAAAGTAAACTATGTAAATATTTCTTATACAGACGAAAATCTAAAAAAAACTACGGAACAACGGTATGGGGGAGGACCGCATGGAGGTTCAGATGTATGTGTCGGTAATGTTGACAAAAACAGGCACGTGAACGAGTATTTTGGAATGAACGAAAAAGATGAGAAGAGAGATGAGATGTTTTTAAATGATCCAAAATATTCAAAATCAGACAGTTACATTTTTTACAAGGAGATGGGAGATGCTGGTCAAATACATTCCAGTTTGGTCTATTGTTTAATAAAGATGATCCAATTTTATGAACATCAAGATAGAGGTGCCCCTATGGTAGCCGATGAATATGTACCTAACAAGGAAGGTAGCGCAATGGATATCGTGCCTGCCGACGCAGAAAGTAACTCGCCTGCCATGGTGCCTGAAACGGAGGAAAAGCGTTTAGATCCTGATAAGATATACGAAAACAAACATGGTGAAAATCCATTTCTGTACACATCAGTAACCACGACAGATGAAGAGGTGTTTAATTTATGCATCATGTTAGGTGTGTCCGTTGTATACACTGGTGGAAAGAAGTATTGCGCCACCAGTTATGTTGCAAAAACGCCGGACGAAGTAGAAATAAAAAAACAGATGTTAAAAATTTCAATAACGCATTTAATCGGTAGAATTAATGCAAACACCGAAGTATTAGAAGAGATTATTGGACGCACGGGAAAGACCTTTGGAACCAATTTTTCGTTGTTTATCATTACTGACAAAGCATCACGCACTTCAAATAGGTATAGTTATACCATTGATGGAACACCGTATAAATTAGTAGATGGAAATGCACTATACAGCTTAATGAATTCGAAGAACTTCGATTATAAGGATTATGAAACTGCGCTTAGAGGTAGTTTTGAGATGGTTAAAGTAGAAATGGTTGCTATTAAAACGATATTAGACAAGCATATATCAACATTAAACAAATCTGATACAGCAAAGCT
>CAILDT010000809.1 GCA_903833025.1 uncultured Bacteroidota bacterium
ATGATTTCCAAACAATATAATGTCGTAAACAATGTTTGCATAGACGAGGTAGTTATTTTTCGGTCTGTTGAAAACAGAATCTATTGGTTTTTTCATTCCAATTTTCTCAATAATGAAAACATAAATCACTGCACAGAAGAAAACAAAGTTTTTGTAATCAATCTCGTGAAAATTATTATGGAAAATTATAGAGAGACTGATACATATTTTTATGACGTCTGCACTGCAGTTTTGTTCGCATTTTATGTGTTAGTGCTGTTAGAATTAAGTGGAGATACCTTTTCCATAGAAGAAATATGCCATTATATGCGGATACAACACGCAGCAATCCCGAAAATACAAGAAATATACTACGGAGTTATTTGGGGAAACCATCCTGTATTAGCTGAAATTAGGGGACGAATATTATTTCCATATAGATATATACGGTAATAAATGCCACTAACATTTAGACCAACACCGACTGGTTATCAACAAGCGTCATACAATCAATTAATACCCACACCTATTACGAACTTAGTTGCTGTTTCTAATTTACCGGGGCAAATCACCTTAACTTGGTCAGGAGGTGACGGTTATAATATCAAATATTCTTACGCTATTTCGACTGGTACCTTGGTTTACGCCTTAGGAATCAACCCTACTACGTTACAATTATCTTCACAAAATTCGATAAACACCACCGTTACATTAACCGGTACGGTTTTAGGTGGTTCTACTACGGCTACCTCGGCTAATGTTACTACCAAAGTCCTGGGTGTACAATCCTTTACTACGATCAATTCGTCTGCTACAGCCAGTGTCATAACAACACCCTCCGGATATGGATCTGGTACTCCATATGGTATGGCAGTTGATTATGGGCAAGCCAAAATGTTATTTGCTTTTAGTGGAAATGTATATTATGCTACATCATCTAATTCTGGTGCGAATTGGACCGGTTTTACAACAGTAAATCTTGATACGTCATCGACTAATCGTCACGCGTGTGGTCTAAGAAACGATGGACAGTACGGTTATGTGGTTACAGCACAAAAAACATACACGGTCAATTGGACAGGTGCTACTCCCACATTTACAGCGTTTGATACAACTGTTGCACCATTATGCGTAAGTGCAGGTTATTTTGGTGCAACTATGACACCTGATGGACTAACATTTATCCTAACACCTTATCAGGGTACAATCTATTATACTCGGTTTAATGGATCAGCATTTAATGCATTTACATCGTCGGGATTAAGTACACAACGTATGGGGGTAGCTATATCTCCGGATAGTAGCACATTGTATGTTTCTAACAATTCAGATCAATATACAACGATTACGTGGAATGGTAATACAGGTTCGTTTTCTGCATTAGCAAGTACTTCAAATGGACACCCAGATGATCGCGCTTATATTTTTCTCGGTGGTGATTACACTGGCACAAGTCCACCCAAATATATACTTGGTGGTTCAGCTGCGTTGCTATATTTTACTTGGAATCAAGCCACTAAAACTGCAGGTACTAGCATAACTTCTGCTGTTTCGGGTATTAGTACTGATACTCCCAATTCGTTCAGTGCATCTGGTGCTCAAGGAAATATTATTTATTATGCCAACGGTACCACTATTTATAGACTCACATTAAATGTAACATAAAACTTTAAAAAAAATAGCAATATATATTATTTTACTAATATATAATGCCGATCCTATTTAGAACAACTCCGACCGGGATTCAACAAGGCCCTCAAAGTCAATTAATTGTTAGTCCTATTACGAATTTGACAGCTGCTTCCTCTGTGGCCGGTCAAATTGTATTGACTTGGTCGGGCGGTGCCGGATATAATGTCCAATATTCTTACGCTCTTTCGAATGGAACTATTCAATCGACCTCGGGAATTAATCCTACAACAATAACATTGACATCTACTTCACAAATAACAACAACAGTTACAGTAACTGAAACTGTTTTAGGAGGTAGTGCGAGTACTGTTTCGAATAGTGTTACAACATATACAGTACCAGCAGGTTTAACCGATATTAATAGTACTTCTTTTGCATATCCTTACACAAATCCTCCGATAACAAGTAATTATGGTAATAATTGGACTAACACTAGTATAACAGCAGGTACTGGTTTTTTTGGTTCTAGTTGTTCTGCAAACGGTCAATATGCTGCATTTTCCCAATCATCTGTTGGTATTTGGGTTTCTAATGATTATGGGGTTAATTGGACACTAGTTTCTAATACAACTTTATCAAATTCCCCTATTGTAGTTTCTTCAAGTGGAAAATATATGTACTCCATAAATTCAACTACTATATTTTATTCCAGTAATTATGGAGTTTCATTTACAAGTATATCATTAACAAGTCCAAGTGCTCCTTCGGTCTCTTTCAACGAACAATATGCTTTTATACTTAGTGGAAGTATTTTATATTATTCAACAAACTATGGAGCAAGTTTTAATACTACCACCCAATTTGGAACAACTGCAGTTATATCTTTTTCGTTTTCATATACCGGAGCTGTACAGGTAGTACTTAAAGGTACTGACATATATGTATCCTTAAATTTCGGATCAACTTGGACAACTTATGCATCAGGATTTTATGCTCTATCAAGAGTAAGAATATCTGCAGACGGAAAATATATGATTGGGTATGGATCGACTACATCAACCACGTACGGACTATTTGTAGGAACTTGGAATGGTACCGGTTATACTTTTACTACAACAAATGTACCCACATATAGTGTTCGATTTTCGTCAATTAGTTTTACTGGTCAATATATGAATATTATAACATTTGGTAGTACTTTCTTATATTCCAATAATTATGGGGTAACTTGGACTACACCAACTATAACTACTACTTATACCATACCAACTGGTATAGATTTTTACGCTGCTGCAGCTTCTTCAAATGGA
>CAILDT010000810.1 GCA_903833025.1 uncultured Bacteroidota bacterium
ACATACTTGCTGTGTATGCCGATAGAGGCGAAATTGCGCCTGGTACTGTAATTAGAATAGGGCAAGTGGATACGAAGGCAACAAAAAAAGTATTAACACCATCAACCAAAGGAGCAACAGGTACAGTAAATGTGCACGGTACGTTAACGCTTGAAACTGCACAAACGGGTGCTTTGTTTTTAATTTGTAATCAAACAGGATGTAACGAATTGATTGTGCCAATAACAATTGTAGAAGGTGAAGACCAGAGTGTAACAGTGCATTTAATTAGAACTCCGCCGGAGGTGTAAAATAATTATGAGTTATTAAAATCCCGCTCTATAATATAGAGCGGGATTTTTTTGCTTAAAATAAACTACATTTGTAAAATAAAAATGAAACAAATTTTACTCATATATATAGTACTCTTTTTTTCTGCCGAAGGATTTGCTCAAGATTCTTTAAACATCGGCTATAAATTTTAAACAAAAACAAAAAATGAACTACAAAGCCGACGAAAGAATAGTAATACTAATGACAAACCACTTGGAAATTTGGCGAAGCGCCGAAAAGAGGAATGAGCATATTATTAAATATAATGAAAATTTAGTAAAATATGCCGATGCCTTAAAAGCATTTGGTAGCGATATTACCGCCGCCCACAATGATGAAGAAGAGATGACAGAAGAAGAAATAACGATAAATAATGACTACGTAAATCGTGTCGATAAATTTACCACCTACTCCGATAAAGTTTTTGCAGCCGGAAATAAATATCAAAAAACAGTACAACTTATTCAATCCGTTTATAAAGAATTTGAACAACTAAGAACACGATTAGATATGCAAAAATTAGATAACTCACATTCCCAAAAACTTATTGATAAGTTGGAACAATCAGCATTAAAATCGAAAAACGATACCGAAGAATATTTTGTAACCCTTGCACTTTTTGAAACCGAACTCGCGGAAATGAAAATAGGAATGGAACATTATCTTAATTAATCTTTTTTTACTTTTTTTTAATGCAAATTTTCATCTCCGTTTTCTTCTCTCCAAAAAATAAATTTGCTTAAATCAATTTAGTTTTCTTTCCTTTGCAACCAATTTCAAAAAAATAACATCTCTGCAATTAACAATTTAACAACATAATAGTATAACCATATAATATATGAGTAAAAATTTAGTGATAGTGGAGTCCCCTGCAAAAGCAAAGACTATAGAAGGTTTTTTGGGAGCCGATTTTACCGTAAAATCCAGTTACGGACACGTCCGCGATTTAGCAAAAAAAGGTTTTGGAGTGGATATCGAAAACAATTTTAAACCCGATTATCAAATCTCTGAAGACAAAACAAAAGTAGTTGCTGAATTAAAAAAACTCGCAAAAGGTGCAGAGGTAGTATGGTTAGCAACGGACGAGGACCGCGAGGGAGAAGCCATTTCGTGGCATTTATTTGAAGCTTTAGGATTAAAAGAAAACAATACAAAACGAATTGTATTTCACGAAATAACAAAATCGGCAATCAATAATGCAATTGCAAATCCACGTAAAATAGATAAGCATTTAGTAGATGCACAACAGGCAAGAAGAATTTTAGATAGATTAGTTGGCTTTGAATTATCACCAGTGTTATGGAAAAAAATTCGCCCAAGTTTATCTGCAGGTCGCGTACAATCTGTTGCAGTACGATTAATTGTTGAAAGAGAAAGAGAAATAGATGGATTTAATATTACCTTTAATTATAAAGTAGTTGGCATTTTCGAAATAGCTGGCAAAACATTTAAAGCAGATTTAGCAAAACGCTTTTCTTCAAAAGAAGAAGCCGAACAATTTTTAGAAACAATAAAAGGAGCAAACTTCACTGTAAAAAATAAAGAAGTAAAACCAGGGAAACGTACTTCATCAGCACCATTCACAACATCTACATTACAACAAGAGGCAAGCCGTAAACTTGGATTTTCGGTTTCGCAAACTATGGTGGTAGCACAAAAATTATACGAGTCGGGAAAAATAACCTATATGAGAACCGATAGTGTTAACCTTTCAGATACAGCGATAAATCAGGCAAAAGAAGCTATCGTAGGAAATTACGGAGAAAAATATTTAAACATTCATCAATACAAAACAAAATCGAAAGGAGCGCAAGAAGCCCACGAAGCAATACGTCCAACGTATTTAGAAAAACAAACTATTGATGGTGAAAACAGTGAAAAGCGTTTGTACGATTTAATTTGGAAACGTACCATCGCTTCACAAATGAGCGATGCAATACTTGAATTAACTACCATTACAATAGAAAACAATAAATCAGATTTAGAATTTGTAGGCAAAGGCGAAGTAATTATTTTTGATGGTTTCCTTAAAATTTATTTGGAAGGAACAGATGATGAAAATTCGGAAGACGAAGAAGGTTTATTACCCGCAATGGCAGCAGGAGATAAATTGGCACTTCAGGAAGCCACAGCCACGCAACGTTTCACCAACCCACCGGCAAGATATACAGAAGCAAGTTTGGTAAAAAAATTAGAAGAACTTGGCATCGGTCGCCCTTCAACGTATGCTCCAACAATTTCAACAATTCAAAAAAGAGAATACGTTTTAAAAGAAGACAGAGAAGGAAAAGAAAGATTAGCTGATATTATTACATTGAAGAATGATGTAATTAAATCAGAAAAGAAAACGGAAATAACAGGCGCCGAAAAATCTAAAATGTTTCCAACCGATATCGGAATGGTGGTAAATGATTTTTTATTGAAAGAGTTTCCGCAAATTTTAGATTTTCATTTCACAGCAAAAGTGGAGGAGGAGTTTGATGAAATTGCTGAAGGAAAAATGGTGTGGACAAAAATGTTGAAAGACTTTTATACGCCGTTTCATAAATTAGTAGAACATACTTCCGAAAATTCGGAGCGTGCAAGTGGTGAGCGTAAATTGGGCGTTGACCCTGTGTCTGGCAAAAATTTAATTGTGAGAATAGGAAGATTCGGACCAATGGCACAGCTTGGAGAAACGAATGATGAAAATGAAAAAGCAAAATTTGCCGGACTAAGAAAAGACCAGCGAATAGATACCATCACGTATGAAGAGGCAATGGATTTATTTAAACTTCCACGAGTTGCAGGTATGTTTGAAGATAAAGAAATGAAAGTAGCAATCGGTAGGTTTGGTCCATACATTCAGCACAACAGTAAATTCGTTTCGTTGAAAAAAGAAGACGACCCAATGACGGTAACTGCTGATAGATGTATTGAATTGATACTTGCAAAACGTCAAGCAGATATAGATAAATATATAAAATCATTTCCCGAAAATCCAGATGTGCAATTATTAAATGGTCGCTTTGGTCCTTATTTAGTTATTGACAAAGTGAATTATAAGCTTCCCAAAGGCACTGAACCAAAGGACTTGACGTTACAAGAGTGTTTGGATATAGCAGCCGACCCCAAAAATGCAAGTAAAGGTAGAGGACGTTTTAATAAAAAAGGAGCAGAGAAAAAAGTATTCAAACAAGCAGTAGCAAAAAAAGCAACTCCTAAAAAAGCGGCAAAAAAAGCTGCGATTAAAAAAGCACCTGCAAAAAAATAATTCGTTTGATGATGTATCTTTTTTATAAGGAAGAGTTATAATTATAAATCAACAATTACTAGATTTGTAATTCGTAAAAATCAATGCAAGAATATTTCACTCCCATAGAAATTACAAAACTCAGCGAAGTAAATCAATACACCGATTCGTCTTACGGGAAAATAATTTCTATTTATTTCGACAACGATAATTTCCCTGATTTAGAAAACGCACAATTAGCAATCATCGGAATAGA
>CAILDT010000811.1 GCA_903833025.1 uncultured Bacteroidota bacterium
ACGATATTGTTGCAGTAAATGCAGACGGAACCATAGATGCAACTGCAACCGCGAAACTTTGGGATGTATCTATTACCAAAAACGTAGCTTCAATGTTTGTTAGCATTTTACTTATGCTTTGGATGTTTATTGCTGCTGCAAAAGCTTATAAGCGTAATCCTGAAAAAGCCCCGAAAGGGATGCAGTCATTACTTGAACCGCTTATTATTTTTGTAAGAGATGATATTGCAAAATCAGCCATCGGAGAAAAGAAACACAAAAAATACTTACCCTTTTTACTTACCGTTTTCTTCTTTATCTGGATTAATAATTTAATGGGCCTAATACCTTTTATGCCAGGCGGCGCTAACTTAACTGGAAATATTGCTATAGGAATGACACTGGCGATTATTGTATTTTTAATAACTATTTTCAGTGCAAACTGGAATTACTGGAGACATATTTTAGCAATGCCAGGTGTGCCAATTGGTGTGTTGGTTATCCTTACTCCAATCGAAATTTTTGGGATGTTTTTGAAACCAATGGTATTGATGATACGACTTTTTGCTAATATGTTGGCAGGGCACATCATCGCATTGTCTTTCTTTTGTTTGATATTTATATTTGCGGAAATGAGCACAGGATTAGGTTACGGCGTAGCTTTATTTTCGGTAGCGTTCACCATATTTATGGGAATGTTAGAATTGTTGGTTGCATTTCTTCAGGCATACGTGTTCACATTGTTAGCCGCTATGTATTTTGGTGCTGCCATTGAAGAGCATCATCACGAAGAAGCGCATTAAAATATTAAAGCTGTGTTTCTCCGGCAGCTAATAAATCGGAGGAAAAAATAAAAACAAAATAATATGTTATCATCAATTTTATTAGATGCAGCAGTTTCAGGAGCCAATGTTGGTATTGGTTATGGTATTGCAGGTCTTGGTGCAGGTTTAGCTGCAGTGGGCGCAGGAATTGGCATTGGTCGTATTGGAGGAAGTGCATTGGAATCAATCGCACGTCAGCCTGAGGCTATCAACGACATCCGTTCGAATATGATTCTTACGGCTGCTCTTGTTGAAGGTGCTGCTTTCTTCGCAATGGTTATCGGTCTTTTGGTTATTTTCCTTAAGTAAGCCGCAAACAAAAAATCTGAACTGCAACGGTTGGTTGCAGTTCAGATTTTTAAACAAAAAAGTAATAAACAATATTCAATAACAACAATTAATAAAAATGGAATTAGTAAAACCCGCATTTGGTCTTATATTTTGGATGTGTATTTCTTTTGGACTGATATTATTCATTCTAAAAAAATTCGCTTGGAGGCCAATATTAAAAATGTTGAACGACAGAGAAACTTCTATTCAAGAAGCATTGGATTCGGCAGAACGTGCAAAAGAAGAAATGAAAGCATTGCAAGCCGGTAACGAAAAAATATTGGCAGATGCTCGTCACGAACGCGATATGTTATTAAAAGATGCTCGCGACATCAGAGAGAAAATGATTGCTGAAGCAAAAGGTTTGGCACAAAAAGAAGGAGAGCGTATGTTAAAATCAGCTCGTGAGAATATCCAAAACGAAAAGATGGCTGCTATTACTGAATTGAAAAACCAAGTAGGTGTGTTATCTTTAGAAATAGCAGAGAAGATATTGAAAGCAGAATTATCTTCGGACGAAAAACAAAAAGCATTAGTAAATACTTTATTAAAAGACGTTAACTTAAATTAGTTGATAGTTGCTGGTTTTTAGTTGTTAGTCCCGCACCAACAACTAACAACCAATAACCAACAACCAAACAAAATGGAAGAAACAAGAGTAGCGGCACGATACGCAAAATCATTTTTAGACTTAGCAATTGAACAAAATGCTTTGGAATCAGCATATACGGATATGAAGTATGTTGCTGAAGTATGCGCATCTACAAACGAGTTTGTTACCTTCTTAAAAAGCCCAATCATTAAAACAGATAAGAAACAAGCTGTTTTAAAACAAATATTCAATGGCAAACTTTCTAAAGTAACTGATGCGTACATTCATTTGATTACTGCAAAAAGAAGAGAAATATATCTTGCAGAAATTGCTCACGAATTTATTGAACAATATAAAGAAAACAAAAAGATACTTACCGCTGTGGTTACTACGGCAAATGGTATTGATGATAGTATTCGCAAAAAGGTAATGGAGATTGTAAAAGGAGTTACCAATAGCGAAGTGGTATTGCAGGAAGTGATTGACAAGGATATTATCGGAGGATTTATTATACGTGTTGGCGACAAACAAGTGGATGCAAGTATTGCCCGCAAGTTAAATAGCTTGAAACGCAGCTTTAATGAGAATCCGTTTATAAAAGAATTTTAATTTAATAAGTAAACAATAAAGAAATGGCTGAAGTAAAACCCGCAGAAGTATCTGCAATTTTAAGACAACAATTATCTGGCTTTAAGTCGGAGCAGGAATTAGAAGAAGTAGGAACTGTGTTGCAAGTGGGCGATGGTATTGCTCGTATCTAC
>CAILDT010000812.1 GCA_903833025.1 uncultured Bacteroidota bacterium
TGGTAAGTGTTTCGCTTTTAGTAATGGGAATATCGGATGCTTTAAATCGGGAGCAAAAATAAATTCTCAATTCAAGTTCGGTTTTTGTTTGTCCTGAATACTTAATATATTTATTTGTGAAACGCAATATCTTGCGAACACTTTTGCGGATGTAATACAGCGAATCGGTATTCATCGTTTCAAACAATTCATTCATTTCCGCTTTTACTTCTTCAATAAATTTTTCTTCATTAATAGAATCAAAAAGTAAATATGAAAGCAATTCTTTGTTTTCTTTTTTATATTTCGCAAGGCGCAAACAAAGTTCTATAACTTGTTTTTGTTCCAATAAAATTAATTCTTTTTGAAGTTGAGAAGGGCTTGCAGGTTTCATTCTGCAAAAGTAGAAAAAGATTTGATGGCTGTTAATTAATGTCAAATTCGGTTCCTTATTACTATTATTAGTAATTTCGCAATAAATAAAACAAACTAATTATGACAAAAAATAAAAAAATATTCCTTCTTCTACCGGCTGTAATTATAGCTCTTGCTTCTTTTACCTACCTTGCTGTTTCCGAAAAAGAACAGGCAATTGATGAATCGCTGATGTATAATCTTAAACTTTTGCATTATTCGCCAAGAGAAATTAACGATGATTTTGCCGACAAAGTTTTTAAACTTTATTTGAAAGATTTGGATGCAGGAAAAAAGTTTTTGATTCAATCGGATGTGGATGAACTAAAAAGAATGAGCCATTCGATTGACGAAGATATTAATAAAGGAGAGTTTAATTTTTTCGACAGAAGTTTAGAAATTATTAAAACTCGCACTGATGAAGCAAAACTTTATTACAAAGAAATACTTGATAAACCATTTGATTTTACAAAAGATGAATCAGTAGAAACGGATGGAAAAAAATTATCTTTTTGTGCCAACAAGGAAGAATTAAAAGATGCGTGGCGCAAATCATTAAAATATTCTACGCTTGCAAAGATATATGAAATGAGCGAAGCGCAAGATAAAGCAAAAGAAAAATCGGACACGGTTAAAATAAAATCGCCTGAAGTACTTGAAGCGGATGCACGAAAAAAAGTAATGAAAACGTATGATGATTATTTTAAACGAATAAAAGATTTTAAACGTAACGACCGTCTATCAATGTATTTCAATGTTGTTACCAGTATTTTCGACCCGCATACCGAATATTTTGCCCCGAAAGATAAAGAACAATTTGATGCAAGTATGAGCGGACAATTTTTTGGAATAGGCGCACAGCTTCAGGAAAAAGACGATTATATAAAAGTAACAAACATTATTTCGGGCAGCGCATCGTACCGACAAGGTGAATTAAAAGCGGGAGATTTTATTTTGAAAGTGGCGCAAGGCAAAGAAGAACCTGTTGATGTAGCCGATATGAGATTGGATGAAGTGGTGCAATTAATAAGAGGAAAAAAAGGTACGGAAGTGCGCCTTACTGTTAAAAAACCTGATGCAAGTGTAGTGGTTATTCCTATTATTCGAGATGTGGTGGTGATGGAAGAAACCTACGCACAATCAGTTATTTTGAAAGGTGAAAAGAAAATTGGTTATATAAAACTCCCTGAATTTTATGCTGATTTTAATGGCAATGGCGGACGTACTTGCGCCAAAGATGTTAAAAAAGAATTGGAGAAATTGAAAGCAGAAAATGTAGATGGTATTATTTTAGATTTACGTTATAATGGAGGTGGGTCGTTGAATGACGTGGTAGATATGGCTGGTTTGTTTATTGATAAAGGACCGATAGTGCAAGTAAAACAAAAAGAATCTCGTCCACAAATGTTGAACGATATAGACGAGAATATTATTTACAGCGGTCCGTTTGTGATAATGGTAAATTCAAATTCGGCGTCGGCATCCGAAATTATGGCAGCAGCAATTCAGGATTATAAACGTGGCGTAATAGTGGGTACCTCCCCTACTACCTACGGAAAAGGCACTGTTCAGAGGGTTTACGAACTCGACAATTCGCCGTATGCAAAAGATAATGTGCGTCCGCTGGGTGCTGTAAAAATTACGACACAAAAATTTTATCGTATAAATGGCGGTGCTACTCAATTGCGCGGCGTTACTCCTGATATTATTTTGCCCGACCCTTTTTATTTATTAGACCAAGGCGAAAAA
>CAILDT010000813.1 GCA_903833025.1 uncultured Bacteroidota bacterium
GGGCACGAAAGTATATAGGCAATACTAACTTTAGATTAAGCTAAGATTAACTTTGTTTTAGTTAAAAGATGCTATTGTTAAGTTATTTTATTGTTTTGTTGTAAATCATAAAATACTATATCTTTGAGCCCGCTAACGAAAGAGTTATCTCTTATAAGAGCATAAAATGTAATTTGGCGTAAAAGCCCGGTATTAAAACTAAATTAAAAATGGAAAACGAAAATCAATCAACTCCTTTGCCTGAAGAAACAACGCAAATGGATGTGCAAGCAAGCAATGAAACTGAAACGGTTGCGGTAAACGAAACAGAAACCATTGCAGTAAACGAAACAGAAGCAGCTCCCCTTTTTCCGATGGAGGATGTAAACGAGATTTCGGAAAACGATGCCCCTACCCCACTTCCTGAAGAAATTATTGAAGAACTGGAAGCAGAAAACTTCAGCGGATATTCCAAACAGGAATTAGCCAACCGGATGGAAGAGTTATGTTCATCAGCAGATATTAATTTAATAAGAAACAAGGTAGCACAGGCGCGCGAAGCTTTCAATAATTTGGTGACAATAGAAAAAGCAACTGCCAAATCTAAGTTTCTGGAAGAAGGTAATAAAGAAGAAGAGTTTGAATACTTTCCTGACGCTGTGGAAGAGGCATTTCGTAAATCATATTCGAAATATACCAAGTTGAAAGCCGACTTTATATTAGGTCAGGAAAAAATGCGGGAGGAGAATTTGAAGATAAAGAAAGATATTTTGGCGCAGATGAAAAACCTGATTCAGAATGAGGAGAATATGGCGAAAGCATTTAATGAGTTTCACGATTTGCAAGCGAAATGGCGGAATACTGGAGCTGTGCCGCCGCAAAATGTTACTGATTTATGGATGCACTATAAACTTTATATAGATAGATTTTATGATTTTATAAAGATAAACCGCGAACTTCAAATACTTGACCAGAAGAAAAACCTGGAAATGAAGATACATATTTGCGAGCGGGCGGAAGAATTGATATTGGAGCCGTCGCTTAATAAAGCAATGAACGAGGCGGTGGTTTTGCAAAACAAATGGAAAGAAACTGGCTTTGTTTCGCGCGAACAAAGCAATGAAATATGGGCAAGGTTTCGCGCTGCGCTAGATAAAATATATACAAACAAAAAACAATTTCTTGCCGAGCTTCGCGAAAAGCATACTGCTAATTACGAAGCTAAATTAAAAATGTGTGAGCAAGCAGAAGCTATTGTCAACCAAACATACGACCAACATAATCAATTTCAGGAAGGATTAAAAACGATTGTGAATTTGCAAACGGAATGGCGCAAAATTGGTCCTGCTGATAAAAATAAGAATGATGAAGTGTGGAAAAAGTTTAAATCAATTATTGATGGCTTTTTTAAACAGAAAGATGATTTTTACAAAAAGAAAAAACAAGAATTTGCTGCTAATTTGCAAGCTAAAACTGAACTATGTATTCAGGCAGAAGGATTGCAGGAAAACTCGGATTGGAAAGCAACTGCAGATGAGTTAATACGTTTACAAACCGAGTGGAAAAAATACGGACAAGTAGGTACTCAAGACAAAAACACAAAAATATGGAATCGCTTTAAAGCTGCCTGTGATGTGTTTTTTAATCGTAAAAAAGCACACTTTGCTGGGCAGGATGAAGAGCAAGAACAAAATTACAACAAGAAAATAGATTTAATTGCTCGTGTAGAAAAGTTTGAAATAAACAAGGAAGATGCAGTAGGAAGTGTAGAAAGCTTAAAAGCATTTCAGCGCGAGTGGAGCGAAATAGGTATGGTGCCGCTAAAAAAGAAAGATGGTATTTGGGATAAATTCCGTAAAGCAGTACAAACTCATTTCGATGGACTTAATGTTCGTCCTGATTTTAAACAAGGTGGTACGCCTTCTTATAATAGAAATAGCAATGCAGGTGCACCACGAGATAATGTACCAAGTGGCGAGCGCGACATAGTTAATAAAATGAATAAGCTAAAAGAAGAGGTGATGCAGCTTGAAAACAACATTGAGTTTTTTGCAAAAACAAAGAAACCAAATCTCATCAAAATGGAATACGAAAAAAAGATTCAAGATTCGAAAGATGAAATAGCGAAACTGAAAGCGAAGTTGAAAGAAATAAAGACTGCTGAATAACAAGTTCTGAATTCTAAAATTGAAAAAAGTCCCGCTCTGAAATTTTCAGAGCGGGACTTTTTTTATTGGATTATTGATAACTATTTTTTATTGCTCCTCAGCCGATCTTCGTATGCTTGCAAAACTTTATTGGCAATGGGTAATAAAAAGCGATATGCTTGCTTATTGCACCCAACTCGTTGGTTTTTAATAAAACTCTTTATTAAAATTAACAAGATACAACTTATCCTTTGCACGCGAAACAGCTGTATATAACCAACGCATATATTCGGTATTTAGCATCTCGTCAGTAACATATCCTTGCTCCACAAACACACATTCCCACTGTCCGCCTTGCGCCTTGTGGCAGGTAACAGCATAGGCAAACTTTACTTGTAGCGCATTAAAAAAGCCATCTTCTTTCACCTTTTTCAATCGCATTCGCCTATCTGCAACATCACCATAATCAGCCGAAACAGATTCGTAAAGCCGTTTATTATCTTCATTGGATAATGAGGGAGAATCGCTCATAATGGTATCTAAAAGTAAACGGGTTTCCAGTTCGGGTTCATCAGGATAATCAATCATCCGCATACGTACATCAGCAAATTTAAAGCCGTGCATTGTTTGTATCCTTCCCACGGAAGTAAGCTGGATAATATCACCATTAGCTATAAACCCTGCTTTAGATTCATCTTTCAACCAAAAATAATTATTCTTTACCACCATCATATAGTCACCTGTTGACAACTCATCCTCCTGCCAACGAATACGCACACGTATCTGCTGATTAAAAATATTAGCCCGTTTATTGCTCCTACAAATCACCATTGTATCTTCTGCGCCAAACTTGTTATACGCAGAATTTAAAGCATCTTCGAGCTCATCACCATTTATTCTGATAACATCTTTAAAATTATTTAAAACAAAATGAGGCTTCGGTTCTTTCTCGTTTTTTATTTGATTACGAATAATTGTTGCGTTTGTCAATATACCCGAATCTTCTGTTTGACGAACTACTTCAGTTAATTCGAACCAGTTTACTTTAAAAGAAAAGGTTGCTTTTAAGTATTCAAAATCCAATGCCGGACTAACATCTAACCCCACAGGAGGAAGCTGTGCGGTGTCGCCAATAAAAATTAATTTACAATTTGTACCATTAAAAACATAAGAAACTAAATCATCCAACAAACTACCACCACCAAACATACTGCCGTTTCCTAGTCCTCCAGTGTTTGAAATCATAGATGCTTCATCAATAATAAAAACAGTGTCAGCATGTAAATTTTGTTGAAGAGTAAATGCAGAACCACCGTCATCAGTAGGTTTTCGATAATATATTTTTTTGTGAATAGTAAAAGCTTGTTTCTCGGTGTAATTACTAAGCACCTTAGCTGCCCTGCCAGTAGGCGCAAGCAACAACGTCTTCCCTCCTACTGCTGGCATACTCATTACCAGCGAACGAACAATAGTAGTTTTACCGGTACCTGCATATCCTTTAACTACAAATATGTTTTCGAGATTAGTTCCTAAAATAAATTCGGATAGTTTGGTAAGCAATGTCCGCTGTCCGCCTGTGGTTTCAAACGGAAAGTGTTGTAATAAAATGCGGGAAAACTCTTCTGGTTTCAATGGTTATTGTTTACGAATTACAAATAAATACGAATGTACAAATCTATGTAATTTTAGCGCAATAAAAATTATCTTTGCACCCAATGGAAACAGAAATAAAAAACAAAGTTACTCAAGCCACTTCATTTATTGATGAAGGATTTAAACCTGCTTATACCGCTACTTATCAACTTATACTACAAATAAGCATCGACAATATAATGATTACCGTAAATGAAAAAGCAAGTAATAAATACATTGCTTTTGAAAACTATACGTTTCAAAATGTATTTGACTTTGATGGGGTTGCCGATGCGTTGGATACAGTTTTAAAAGAGAGTAAACTGATAAGACATAAATATAAATCGGTAGTTTGTCTAATGGTAAATAATCTTTCGACAATAGTACCCAATGCATTGTATGATGAAGAAAGAAAAAAAATGTATTTAAAATTCAATACCGCGCTTCAAGGCGATGAGATGGTAGTGGTGGATGATTTAAAAAGTATTGATGCAAAAAATGTTTTTGCTTTGCCATTAAGTATTAAGCTAAAATTGAATTACCAATTTATCAACGTGAAGTATTACCACTATTCCAGCGCATTAATTGATACTTTAGTGTTGCAAAATAAAAATCAAACAGGTAAAAAGTTATTTGTTCACGTTCAGCAATCTCATTTTGAAGCAGTAGTAATTGATGGTAAAAACCTATTGTTTTACAACACTTTTAACTATCACAGTGCCGAAGATTTTGTTTATTATTTATTATTTGTTTGTGAGCAATTGCAATTAAACCCTGAAACAATAGATGTTGTTTTATTAGGCGAGATAGAGCAAAACTCAACTATTTATGCGCTTACACAAAAATATGTTCGTAAATTAAAGTTTGGCGAGCGCAATGATGGGGCGCAATACAGTTATCAATTACAAACCTTACCAACCAATTATTATTTCACACTGTTTAATAATTATTACTCCTGATGCGTATCGTTAGTGGAACACACAAGGGTAGAGTGATGCATCCGCCAAAGAATTTAGATGTTCGCCCAACAACTGATTTTGCAAAAGAAAGTATTTTCAATATTCTCAATAATCATTTTGAGTTTGATGGGTTAAAAGTGCTGGATTTATTTTGCGGTACTGGTAATATGAGTTACGAGTTTGCTTCTCGCGGTTGTGGTGATATTACAAGCGTGGATAGTAATTACGCTTGTTGTGAATTTGTAAAGA
>CAILDT010000814.1 GCA_903833025.1 uncultured Bacteroidota bacterium
GTTTTAGGATCGTCGTTTCTTTCACTCATGGCTTTCATGGCATTGAAACCAGCCATACCAGCAATACCAATAACTGCTTCGGCACCGCCTGTGATGATAATATCTGCCTTGCCTAATTTTAAATTGTCCATGGCTACAATAATTGCATTGGTGCTAGAAGCGCAGGCACTTACTACGGCAAAATTGGGGCCTCTAAAACCATGCTTCATGGAAATTTGACCGGCAGCAATATCTAAGATCATTTTGGGAATAAAAAAAGGATTGAACCTAGGCGTACCATCACCATGCACAAAATTGGTTACCTCATCTGTAAATGTATTTAAGCCTCCAATTCCGCTGGCAAAAATAACACCTACTCTATCATGGTCTACATTCTCTTTGGTAATTCCAGCATCTAAAACTGCTTGATCACTTGCCACCAAAGCGATTTGAGAGAACCTGTCTAATTTTCTGGCTTCTTTTTTTTCCATAAAAGCTTCTGGATCGAAGCCCTTTATTTCACATGCAAATCTGGTTTTGAATTTTGACGCATCAAACTGAGTAATCATATCTGCTCCAGACACCCCATTGATTAGACTTTCCCAATAGGCGTCTAGGTTATTTCCGATGGGGGTTAAAGCGCCGATTCCTGTTACTACGATTCGCTTGGAATACATGATGGTCTTTTTTTTAATTAAAAATCCGCCTTTAAAGCAAAGGCTCAAAAAGGCGGATTAAAATATGCCGATGGCTCAAATAGAAACTCTTATTAAAGTTTAAATTACTTAGCGTGCTCCTCTAAATAAGCAACAGCTTGTCCAACGGTTGTAATAGTTTCTGCTTGTTCATCTGGAATAGAAATGTTGAATTCTTTTTCAAATTCCATAATTAATTCAACGGTGTCTAAGGAATCAGCTCCCAAATCATTTGTAAAAGAAGCTTCGTTCGTCACTTCTGCTTCATCTACACCTAATTTGTCAACGATGATTTTTTTAACTCTTGTAGCGATGTCTGACATTGTAAATAGTTTTTGTTTACGGCGCAAAAATATACTTTTTGTTAAAAACGAAGTATTTTATTTGTCTTTTCTTTACACATTTTTAACCCTTACTTCAAGGTAAGCCTAATTTGGCCTATTTAGACGCTATATATTGCCAAATGGCCTATAAAAGGCCATTTTAAGGCATTTGTAAAACGAACAGACAGTAGTTCTAAAAGACTTATCCACCAACTACTTATGCTTCAGCATCCCTCTAATTTCATGTTGCGCTTCAAGGGGTATGTTTTGCTTGGGTATTAAAAAAAAGGTTTTTGGGCCAAAGTAAAAATGAAAAAAATGAGGGCTTTCAAAATAATGGGTTAATTCCTGCCAAGTCCAATTGGCCGATCCCAAACTAGAATACAAATTGGCCGATTGGGCATCAAACTCAAATTGCCAATCTTGCTTAAAAAGTTCGGCCTTGCGATAAAACAAGGCAGGCATGGCAAACCAAAATAAAAGTAGTAATACAATCCAGAGTATAGAGCCTAGTAAAAATAATTCAGGTCTAATTTTTTTTAAAAACAATAAAACACCCGTAGCAATCGCATAAA
>CAILDT010000815.1 GCA_903833025.1 uncultured Bacteroidota bacterium
AGAGTTGCTTTTTGTAAATTTGGAAAATCAGATTGAGCTGTAGGCTCTGCATAAGGAACAATCGTTGGGCTGTCTGCCGCTAAGTGTCTAACTAAAGAACAGTTACTTACAGGTGCCCAGGAACCTATAGAGCCCTCAAAAGAAGAGTCATTACTATCTAGCATGAGGTTTTTACCCATAGCAATTGAATTGTCATATCCTGCATAAGCTTTTACATATTCTTTTACACCTAACTTACTGCCTTTATTTTTATATAAACGCACAGCATTGTTAAGAAGAATACGAGATTGTTTAAGCCCAAGTTCTGGTTCATATTTAAGGCCAAGTTCTCTCATAAATACAGGTATTAAATTACCATTAAGGTTTGTAATGTCGTATCTGTTAGTAATACTTTCTGCTTGGCTTTTGTATAAATCAAAATTTAATGCAAATAATTTTAAAAATCTTTTTAAAAAACTATTATCTTGTTCAACAGATGAGTCATAAGGCACTTGAGAAGTTAAAATTGTAGGTAAATAATTAAACATTAAATCTGTTGTATTATAATTTTTAACAGATATACCAGTAGTAGTGCCTGCTATTTTCCACGTTGAATGAACCGTTTCACGAACAAAAATGCTGTAATAATACGCGTGACCAGCTTTTAAACCAATGTTATGAGGAACGCTTCCAGTATCAAAATAAGAAGCTCTTGAAGTAGCTATAGGGTCTTCAAATAAAACATCTCCATCATCTGCTGTTACAGGAAATCCATATGAATTTCTAACAAGTCGAAGGTAATCCCACGCTCCAGTTGGAGTTGACCAAGTTAATCTAATAGCAGAATAGTCATACGGTACAGCTAAAAATGGTGAGGCATTAAAACTTACAAGAGTATTAGACCCATAATAAGCTGCACCATAATAATCAATACCGTACTTAGACAATTACATACCGCCCATAAGAAACGTAGCGGTGAAGTCTGTTCCAGAACCTACCTGTCCCCCAGCAGCGTACAAAATTCCATCAGGGCCAACTCTAGTTACTACGGTTCCAGAAGAGTCTTTCCATTGCATAAGGTCTGCGCTTTGGCTAGTAGCTGCAGTAATAGCTAATCCGACAACTGCCGCAGAGTTAATAACAATTTCACTTCCACCAATTTTTTTAACGTATTGAGTGTGAGTGTCTGCAACAATGCCTTTTTCAATATTAGCGAGGCGTCCATTAAGGGTGGTGTAATCAGTGGCAGTATTTGCCCAACCACTAGAGGTTGCAGCGGTAGCTACTGAGGGAGTAGTACCTATGACTGATTCAATAGCGGTGACTTCATCAAAGAGAGAATTTGGGTCTGCTGCTTGAATAAGGTCTACAACATTTACCTTAGGAGTAAATGATTTAACGTTATTTGGATACGAGGCTGCCATATTTATCCTTAACTTAAGATTCCGCCGTATGGAGTAACGGTAATTACCCCAACTTTTGGAATTTCATTGGTTGCGCATTGAACATTACTAATGCCTGTAGTAGCTAACGAAGATGTCCATAAAGAAGTTCCAGTAACAGAACTAGTTCCACCAGCAGGGGCTGATAAAGTAATAGTTTTTGCTACTGAATCAAATGATGAGATAGTTGTCCCAGAAGGAATTGTCACGGTTCCTAGAGCACCTGTTTGTAACGCTACTTTTTGCCCTACTGCCACATTAAGAAATGATGAAACATTACTAATAGTGGCATTTGTTGCAGTTAAATCTCCCGTGAAAGCCGCATCAGCACGAGCCAAAAGAGTTACATCTGCGTAAGATACTCCAGCCACAGTTGAAATTGCTGAAAGAATATATTGAAGAACAATTTGTTCTGCAAAAATTGTGTTACTAGAGTTTAAAATAGAGTTTAATATGGCGTTTACTGCATCAGAAACAACTGTTTGTTTATATTGTGCAGCTACGTGAAGATTAACATCAATATTAATTGGTACATAAGTAGGTGGAAGCACCGTTACTGTAGTAGTTGCAGGTGCTTTGTCGGTTAAAAAAGAAAAAACATTGGCAGAAGCCGTATTAAAAGTTGCCGTAGCAGCACCTAATGCGTCTACACCAGGAGTACCAATACTTGTATCCCCATAAGGAGCTATATATAAAATAACATTGTTATAAGCAGTTCCGTCAGCTATAGCTTTAGAAACAGATGGAACTTGAACAGAAAGTGCAGCATAGTCAGATAAAGAAACTGCGCGGTTTAATGCGGTAAGCGCAAAGGGGGCATTAAATCTAATGCTGTCAGTAGATTCTGGGTCAGCCCCTCCTGCAGCAGCATCTTGGTTATTGACTGTAAGTCCAGCCACCACATTTGTTAATAGGTAGGTAAGAGTGTTTGGCCCAACATTTCCTAATACACCGCCACCCACTCTATAAGTAACGTATACCCCTCCTGTTGGAGGAATACGCCCACTTATATTGTCACCAAATGAAATATAAGAAATATTGTCAGCGTTTGTAACTACGGTATATGAAGGGTCATTGTACCCAGCGTCAATTATGTATGAAACTTGATTGTAATTAACCCCATTTGCAACTACTTGGGTTGTGTTTGCAATTACTGGGCTTTGAGAAAGACTAAAACTTTGATAAGAAGTTCCATTAGAGTCTCCCAAGTATTCATTTGCAACAGTAACTCCTTGAGTAGCAGCTACTGTTGCCGAACCTTTAATAGCTCCCACAGCTGCTGGGACTGTAATTTCTGTATTAGTTTCAAAGATAACCTGTGTGCTTACGCCGTTCACCGTGGTAGTTGTTGCAACTTGGGTTAAAGCAGGGACAGTAATATCTGCATTGGTTGAATTTTGAAAAGTAAGGGTAACTGTGGCTGGAATTCCCACGCTTGGATTGTAATTAAGAGTGTTAGCAATAGAAAGCACTGAGCCGCGTTGAGAAGCGGTAGAGATAAAACCTTCGTTAGCAGAACGGTCAATATAGTAGTTGAGCATATCTCCCATATAGGCAAATAATTCAATAAGGGTGATACCAAAGTCAGAAGCATCGGTGTTAGTCCACTCTGGCAACAGATTTGGAATAAGGGAGATTAAATCATCACGAATAGCCGCGTAATCACGGGAGGTGTAATCTACTTGCTGTATGTAGTTAGATGCCATTAGTACTCCTGAATAACGTCGCCAGAACGGGTTAAATAGCCTGTTCGTAGTGAAACTTGGTCAGATTCCCCGCTAGGGAGTTGATAGTAAATTGTAACGCTTAAGGTACCTAGTTGTGAGTCCATAGATGTGGTTATATCCCCCAATTTAAGGGATTGTAAAAATGAAGTAAAGGTATTTTGTACACTTTTTTTAATAGCAGCATTTGCGGAATCATAGGTTTCAAACAATGAGGATTTAATAGTCCCACCGTATTGAGGCCTAAACACTCGCTCTCCAAGTTGGGTCATTACCGCAGCAATAACTCGGCTTTGCCAAATTCTTGCAGGACTATTAGACGACAAAATTGACCCAGAATCATCTATTGAAAAAGGAAGGACAATAGCGCGTTCCATTAATAAACTCCCATCCATATTGGAAAGTTAGGGTCTCCACCTTCAAACATTACCCACACTCCTTGACTGATATTTGGAACTTTTCTATGCGGCGTGTGTTCTGTGCCGTTTACTTCTAAAGGGTCCACACTATCTTCGTGAGCATGAGTTAATTCACCAGAGTTACCTGAGTGAGCTGCATGAGATGCGGTGGTACTAAACGTGTGGGTGTGAGTTCCGCTTGGATAAGAAGGGGCTGAACCAGTTGTTCCACTAATAGTATGAGTAGCATGTGTATTTAACAAAGCAGCAACTTCTGAGGCTAAATGGGGTAGATGGTCAGGGTGGTTTGCGTTATCTGTAACTGGAAGGCATGGATATGCCCAGTTAGTAACGTTGGTATGAAGAATTTGAGGGACCTTTAATCTAATACGATTAAGGTTTTCTGGGTCTTCATTATCAACACAAACTCCACGATAAATGCCAAAAAATTTGTTATCCATAGTTATCCATACCTTTTTGCTTGTACCACTACTGGCATACGGGTATCCACAAATGCTGGGGCGTTAGTATTACCAGAAGTTCCAACCCATTGGTAACTAGGAGCTTTTAAAGCTTGCACTTTTGATACATTTTTGTTTTTAGAAACAGAAGAAGCTGCGCCCTTTTTTACACTAGAACCAACCTTTTTTAATTTGGCTTTAGGAGCAAGATTTTTTTGTCGTAATCCAGGAGTAACAATTCTTTTAACAGACTGGGATGGAGCAGTAACGTTTTTATTGTCTGTCCATTTACCAGCAATTCCAAGAGAATCAGTTCCTACTTCTAAAGTAGTTGTGTACACTTCTTGCTTTACATAATGTTCTGTACTAAGTACCGTCCAAAACCCAGAATAAGAAGTTCCTATTCCATCTAAATAGATTGGTGCATCTGGAAGAATACTAGGGTTTCCCATAATAGTTACAGTACCTCTATAGGCATACCTGTTTCTTTCATCGGCAGCATTAGACTCATACTTTGCAATATCAAAAGTAGGTGCAACTACGTTTGTTTGGTAAATATCAAATATTGCAGGTCTAGATTTACTTCTAGTAGTTGTTATACTTTTTTGATTTGTATTAACGTGGTCTACAGCATTTTCTCTGTTTACACCGCCAATAGCCACAGATGATTTTTTTGCATCTTGGTAAGGAATTGCATCTCCAATTAAAGGATTAAAAGAATAAATACCAGTAGATTTTTCATTTAATCCTTCCATTTTGTAGTACGTTGCTTGCGCTCTTAAATCGGTAAAGTCTTGTGTAAGAGGCTGAAATATAATAGTTGTATTATCGGCTTTTAAAGAACATCCGTTTTGTTTTGCAAGAGCAACCATAAGCTCCCAATCAGACATTCCTGCTTGGGAAATTTGGTCATAAATTCTTTTAGTAGGCAAAGCTTTACAGTCAAAATTATTGCTTATAGCAATATCGTTTATTACTTGGTCAGCAGTTGCATTTACCCAAACTTTTTGAGATTGTTGTTTTAATAAATATGAAGCACCAATAACAGTTATTTCAACGTAATTTTTATTAGGTGCAAGGTCTGGTTTTATATGGTGTATATACCCATGAATGTTTCTAACGCTTGTTACTCCAGACAGGGTTATATTTACTGGAGTGCCTGCTGTAATAAAGTCGTAAGGTACTGACCAATCAGAAATATACATAGTTACAATTTCATGCTCATATCTAGCGTGGGTGTAAGTAAACTCAGCTGCTCGACTTAACGGCACGTCTAGAGTCGGAAATTGAATGTCTAAATAGTTAAACACGAGGAATCCTTATAACAGTTCCAGGTGCAATGTTTGTAAAATCAGAAATTTCTGGATTATATTCAGCTATTAACCACCAAAAGTCTGACCTAAAAAAGTATTTATAAGAAATAGCGTCTAAACGCTCCCCTTCAGAATATATGTGTTCATACCAAGTACTAACCCCAACCGTATCAAATTGGTAAAAAACTATGGGATAATTATCGCCTTCTGAAGAAAAAGCAATATAATCTATGAGTTGAGTGTAATAGCGAGAATTTTGATAAATCATTGACCCGTTACCGTTTTCACTTGCGCAGAGGTAGCACCAAATTTACTGGTTGTAAGGGCTGCTGCAGTACGCAAATCTATAGAAAGAGCTACATCTGTACGAATAGGAATCATCTCTCTAGTAAATGCAAGATGAGTAACATTGACGCTTTGAATCATACCTACAAGGCGTTGTGGCCCAAGGTCTATGCGTACGATACTTGGAAGTAAAAAACTAATGTTTGAGGTATCTGTTCCCCAAGTGTTTGTATAGCCATCACCATTAATGGTTTTGTATAAAAATTCTAAATCAGCTTCAGTTCCTCTAGTTAAAAGGTCTTTAATTTTTGCTCCCATATTAGAGGCAAAATCTGGTGCGCTATTAGGTGCTTGCCCTTGTAAATAATATTTAGAAAAACTATTAGGAGATAGTTGAGGGGCTTGAAAATCTTGAGAAGCTGCTGCAATACCAGCAAGTGTTGTTGTATTAACACGCACAGGTGTAGGATTGCTTTTATAGTACGCTTTAGCCGCAGCAAAATCATTTGTTCTATCAATCCTTAAAGTAAGGTCAATAGTAGAGTTTGCTGTTACTAAACCTGTTAGTAAAGCAGTTGGGTCAGTTTGATTAGGCGTAATTCCCCAGTTAACTGATGTACTTTGTGTAAAAGTTTCTGGATTCCATAGAAATTGAAACCCATAATTTTTACTAAAATGGTCGGCTCCAGTAGCAACTTTTTTTCCTGTTTTTGCATCTACAGTGACTGTAGTTCCGTTGTATTTTCTTCCAACAAATATTAACCCACGGCGTCTAGTATGAAGAGCACTGGCATCTCCTGGAGAATTAACAGAGTTTGAAACAGAGCCTGGGTCGGTAGGAAGGCTCCATTGATGTGGAGGAAGGTTCCAGTGATATGTTCCATCTGGGTCTGCTTGAATAGGAGTGAGCAATTGGTCTGCAGAAAGAGAGTATGTACCTTGAGGGATAGCGCGAAGGTCAGCCCCTGCAGAGTTATACGTTGATTTTGGAGTTGGTTTTTTTGGTACAGGCGTTTTAATTGCGCCTTTGGGGGAGCTAATAATTCCAGCAGACATTATTTAGTAGCCACCTTTGCAGATATATTAAGGGATTTTAATTCGTCTTTAACAGCCTTAGCAACATCTTTTGCAGTGACTTGTGCTCCGTGAGGGACCTCAACTTTTACCGTAACGCCACCATAGTTAACCACTGTTTGGTTAGCGCCTTGTGATGTCTCTAGTGTACCAGTCTTAGGATTGATGAACATGTATCTTTGTGAGGAAGAATGGCCTGTAGAAGCGCCTGAATATACAGAGGTAGATTCTCCAAGACCTAAACCAGAGCTAGAAGACGTGCCTCCAGACATGGCGTCTTTAGCCGTATTTCCACGAAGTTCAGTAACACTTACTTGAGAAGAAAGATTTCCTCCCCCATAGTTGGTTGAGCCTTTATACCCACCTGCAGCGTGCATAATATTAGCTACGCTTTGTGTTCCAGTTGCTTTACCTAAAACTCTTGAACAACTTGTCACTGTCTTAAGGTTAACTCCCGTACTTTTAACAACATCACCTGTATGAGGTGCTTCAATCATCATCCCACTACCCATGTAAATTCCTACGTGGTGAGCAGGCATTCCCCAAAATAATAAATCCCCTGGTTGAGCATTTTGTGGGTCAATTTGAGTGCCACATTTTTGTTGCTCCTGAGATGTGCGTGGAAGAACTACTCCTACCTTAGCCATTACAAATCGCACAAAAGAAGAACAGTCAAATCCAATAGTTCCAGTGCCGCTTCCCATACCAGTTGTAGGACCAGAAATGCTTCCCCCACCCCAAGAATATGGAACTCCTTGTTGTGTAAGGGCTACTCCAACAGCCATATTTCCCGCACTTAAATTTGAATCACCAACTGCAGGGCCAGAAACACTTGCTCCAAGGCCAAGGCCTCCAACAGCACCAATTAAACCTCCAACAAGAGCTCCTATGCCAGTTCCAACTCCAGGAATAATGGAACCAATTGTTGCGCCCATAGCACCATATTGAATAGCGCTTCCTATTTTACTTCGTGCGCTTCCTTGAGTAGCCCCATGTGCAATTACGCCTCCAGCAAGGGACGCACCAATTCCAAGAATTCCAGATTTTCCAATTCCTACTACCCCACCAGATTTTCCTAATGCAGCCCCCGTTTTTCCAAGTAAAGCCCCACCTATACCGCTAGCAAGTAAAACAGACATTACACTCATAGCTGCTTGACCAATTTGGTCAGCAGCAAGAGTTTCTGCTTTAGCCAATTGTTTAACTGCATCATTTGCTGCTTTACTATTTTGAAGAGTGTCTGTCATATTTTGATTAAATTTTACAAGAAGATTAGCTGCTTCAATAAACCCTTGTGACATAGCGGGAGCAGCAGCAGCTTCTGTTCCAAGTTTGGCTGCGTAAACATCTGATTGCGCTCCTTGTGCCGCCGTAGTTGCACCTGTTTTGTTTGTGCTGGGTCTACTTAAATCTCCGCCTTTTGCAAATTGTTGGGCCGCTAATTGCAAAGCATTTCTGAGGTCTGAATTACCACCAGCAGCTGCGTCTAAAAAGTTAGCAAAACCATTTCCAGGTTGAAGGCCAATTGCTAACTCTTGTGGAGTTAATTTATGACCAATTTGAGAAGAAGCAAAATTATAAATATCTTTAAATACTTCACTAGCTGGACGTGCCGCCCCATTAGAACCACGAGCTTGAATCCCAAACATACGTAAAGTATTTACGCTTTGAGCACTATTAAGTCCTACAGCAGCTCTCATAGCTGATTGTGGGTCACCTGTTAAGTTAGAAATTTGAGAAACGCCGTTAAGAATTCCTCCGTATCCAGGCAGGGCTCCAACTAAACCGCCTCGGGCTCCACTTTGAATAGCTTGTAAAACATCCGTAGTACTTGTTGCTTGCCCACCGCGCATAGCAGCTTGAGCGGCTGCAATAGGGTTGGCTACACCAGAAAAACGTGCTTGAGAAGTAAGTAGTTGAGTTCCAAGAACTTCTTGAACACCAGGTAAAGCTTGTGCGGCACCTGCAGCAACACCAAGAGCAGTTGCACCAATTTTTCCAATAGTGCTTCCAACTCCACCACCCATACCACCATTAGTAAAAGTTCCAGAAGTAGTTAAATTTCCAGAACCACCACCGCCACCTGCACCCATTTGAGGCATACCAAAAGCTTTAAGAATGCCATTAGCTTTTTGAAGCGTTACTTCAAGTTCTTTATTAAATGCTTTCTGCTTAGCGGTGTTCTTTTCAA
>CAILDT010000816.1 GCA_903833025.1 uncultured Bacteroidota bacterium
AATGTCCATCCATTCGTATTTAGCAACTTCTCCCCTTTTAAATGCAGCGCGGTTAGTTCCTTTCTCAAAAATAATTTCTGCACGATACATTAATCTTTCATCGTTAATTACTAGCATTCCTCCTTCCCCGCAGGTAATGTTTTTAGTGTTATGAAAGGAGAAAGCAGATAAATGCCCAAAACTTCCTAATGGTTTATTGTTATAGAAAGCATCTATAGAATGCGCTGCATCTTCAATCACGTAAATATTATATTTTGTTGCAATGTCCATTATTTTATCCATTTCACAGGCATTCCCACCGTAATGAACAACAACAATAGCTTTCGTTTTTGATGTAATTAAAGATTCTATTTTATCTGCATCAACATTAGGAGAACTATGTGTACTGTCGGAAAAAACAATATTAGCTCCCCTCATAATAAATGGGTTTGCTGACGAAACAAATGTATAAGATGGAATTATTACTTCATCGCCTTGTTTTATACCTATAAGAACAGCAGCCATTTCCAAAGCATCAGTGCAGGATGATGTTAGAAAAGTGTTTTTAAAATTATATTTGTTTTTAAAGAACTCTTGACATTTTTTTGAAAAAGCATTTGTATTAGAGTGAATTGCATTATCAATATAATTCAATCCCTTTTCGGAAACAAAAGGAATGTTAAAAAGTAGATTGTTTTTAGAAATTGTATTCACTTAATCTTTATTGCTATTCAATATTTTCTTTATCTCCCTCGCTGGCATCCCAGATAACTCCCTGTCGTTTAATCCTAATTCTATAATATTAGTCGCCCGAATGAGCATATCATCAATATTAATATTCTCGGAAATTACTTTCGCAGGAATACCTCCTATAATAGTATTTTCCACTTCAAAGGATTTATTCACTATCGCATTTGCACCTATGGCAGTATTGTTTGCGATGATGATTTCACCAAATATCTTTGCACCTGGTCCTATGTAAATATTATCACCTATTATAGGAGCTTTGTTTGAATATCCTGCTTCCGTTCCTATATTCACGTCTGCGTGGATACGGCAATTAGCACCAATTTTGGTTCCTGTATTAATTATAATAGTTCCATAATGGGCAATAGATAAACCTGGACCACAAACATTTACAGGTATTGTAAATCCCAATTTATATGAAAGTTTATAATACTTTTTCAAAACAAAAAAATAAACAATCTTTTCAAACACATTCTTTTTTTTATTTTTCAGATATTCCAACTTGCGTAATGTCCGTTGAAACCTCCATATATAATCAGGGAAGAAAAGAGATTTTAATTTAGAATTAAAAGACAATGATTCACCTTTTGGTTTGGATAACGCAATTCTATCAGCTTCCAAATAATAGTGATAATCTGTTTTGATCTTAATCATTATTTTATTCTTATTTCAAAAGATTAACAATAGTTTTATAACTTTCTTCGTAAACACTTTTTGAGAAATTCTTTTGTGCTAAATTAAAATTGTTAAGTTTTTCAGAATATGTTATTTTAGTAAAACTATAATCGCCTTCTAATTCTTTAATAACATTCCCGCAAGCATTATCTTTTGTAAAAGTACTGAAATCTCCAATGTTTTCTGAAATTAAAACTTTTAAGCCAGCATTCAGATATTCCGCAAATTTTGTCGGAGACGCAACTTCATTAGTTACAGAATCTTCTCTTATTAGTATTCCGTAATCGCTTGCCACCAAATAATCTGACACCTCACTTGCTTTTACCCATTTTTGAGTAACTCGATTTGGAAATTCTTTATACGATTTCAATTCCTCTATTTGTGAATTCGCCAATAATAGAAATTTGATTGAGGAATTTATTTTCATTTGGAATAAAATAAAATCATCCACTAATTTTAATGATTGCCAATCAGCAGACGAACCAGAATAAACAAAAACAATATCGGTTTCAGTAAACCCTAATTCATTCCTTATCTCTTCTAGTGTTTTTTTCAATGGGAACGAAGGTTCTTCAGAATCATTAAGTGTACAGGGAATTATAGAATGCAAATTTGGTTTGTAATTATCAAACTTTTTGAGATTTTAATTTCTCAAGTTCAATATTCTTAGCTAAAATTTCCACTTCTTTTGCTTCTAATGCACCTTTACTTGATGCCAGCTCTCGCATGGTATCATTCAAAGCAGATTGAATTCTAGTCTTTTCTTGGACTATTGCATCGTTATCATCTGCTCGTATTTTATACTGTTCAGCTACACCAACCTGTTCTAAAACACTTTGGTATTTAGCTG
>CAILDT010000817.1 GCA_903833025.1 uncultured Bacteroidota bacterium
CATCTTGTTTTTTTATTTTATAATCTATCAACATTTAATTTTTCTCAAAGGTAGTTGTTTTTTACTATTCGGCGGGACGCCGAGTTAAATACAACGTAGCGAGACGCTAAGCTGAACGGAGGACGCCGAGTTAAATACAACGTAGCGAGACGCTACGCTGAACGGGTATTGCCTGATGTTGTTATTTTAGATTTAGAGATGCCTATTATGGATGGTATTGAAACCACCACTTATCTTAAAAAGCATTTCCCTAACATTAAAATAATCATACTAACAAAACATACATCCGACGAATTTATTGTTCACCTTATTGAAGAAGGTGCACACGGCTTTTTGGCAAAAGATAATGATATTGAAATAATAATAGATGCAATACATTCGGTACACGAAAACGGATTCTATTTAAATGAGGATGTTAACTTGGCTATGGCTAAAGGGTTGGTGAGAAAGAGACGAATAAGACCTAAATTTGCTAAAGTTGATTTAACTGAAAGAGAAATTGATGTAATAAGATTAGTTTACAAGGAAAAGAAAACAAAGGAAATTGCAGACATTTTGAATATTGAACCTCAATCGGTTTCTAATTACAAAAATAGTATTATAGATAAAACAAAATCAAAAAACATTATTGGAGCGGTAATGTATGCAATGAAACATAATTTACTTGAATAGAAAAAACGATAGTTACCGTATCAACGTAACTTGTCCTTTCCTCATAAAATCATCGCCGGTAGCGGTGCGGAAGTGGATAAAATAAACATAAACACCTGTTTCGCAATTTCTCCCGTTGGTATTTGTAGAGCCATTCCAACCTTGCCCAAGTACATTAGTAGTAAATATGTTTTCCCCAAATCGATTGAATATATCCATTTTGTAATTAGAATAATCTGCCCATCTAACAATAGGCACAAACGTCACATTTTGCCCAGCTTCGGGTGTAAATGCATTTGGAATAAACATTTCTGCCTGCTGTTTTGCAATAGCTATATTGGATAAACTATAAGCAGCAAAACCATAAGGATTACCTATTTGCTGCACTGCTTGTATTTGATAATAAAAATTACCATCTCCTTTTAATTCTCGCCATACTGCGGTGTCGGTATAGGTAGTATCATTTCCGTGTATGTTGGGGTGTATGTTAGTATAAACAAAAATAGGAGTAGGATTTATTACACCATCTAATCCTCTAAATATTTTATAAGAAAGCACGGAATCCCAACCTTCGTATCTGTTCCAGGTAATAGTATTTGTAAAATCATCGTTGCCGTGTGCGGTTAAGCGCATTGTTCTACCAATGTTGGATTGTAAGCCATCGAAACCACAACTATCAACGGTAATTATTTTATAAACGTAGCTGTTATCATCCGTATTGGCGGTGTAATCAGCAAAAGTAATTAACGGATTGGGAGGCGAAGGAATGAAGCCAATTTCGGACATTAAAGAAGGTGCATTGTCGGGAGCACGCATAATTTTATAACCACGTACTGATGCAAGAGTATCTACAAAACCAGTAATATCAACCCTGTTAGAACCAGAAACGCTGGCAGTTACTAAATATAAAAATGTAGGCGGAATGGGTGCAACGCAGTTGAATGTTAATCTGCTGGAAGATGCTGTTTTATGTCCTGACGCATCAAACGCTTCTACTTTAAAGTAATAAGTAGTGTTAAGGGTAAGTCCTGTAGCACTGTAAGTAAGCGTTCCCGCAGGTACACTTCCCACAAAAGTATAAGGACCAGCAGCACTTACCGAAGATTGATAAACATTATATCCTCCTAAACCAGCAGCAAACGTATTGTAAGAATTCCAAAAGAGGTTAGCACTTTTATTACAAATATCAGCGGTCGCTCTTAGCCATATCGTTTTCATACTTACACCAGCAGGGCTAATGTTTCCACACGAGTCAAAGGCGGCAACACGATATTCCAACGAATCTATACCACCATTGGATGTTAAATGAGTATAATTTGTATTATTTATCCCGAAAACTGTATCAACAGTTATCCATCCATTTCCACTTCGCTCGTAAATAACATAACCAGCTACATCGGGCGCAGAATTTACGCTCCAATTCATCATTGCGTTGTTGTTATTATCCACACTCATTGTATCAAGCACAGGTATTGCAGGCACAATAAGATTGTGAAGCACAGCCCCAGCAACCGACGAAACAGAAGTGCAACCAGTATTGTCAGCAACTTCCACCCGATAATGAATGGTTGAATTAGAGTGATTACAAACAAAAACAGTATCCACAAAATTAGTATTGGTGGTAGTTCCTGTTAACGTCCACACGTTGGCAGGGTATTCCATATAAATATTATAAATGCCAGAAGAAGAAGCTAATGCAGTAGTATTAACCATATTCCAAGATAAAGTAGCCGTGCCAACACCAGCAACTATATTTAAAAACATTGACCTTGATGTATCCAACGGAGGAGAAGTTACATTACCTGCACCAGAAAAATAAGTGGTTTGGATGTAAAAATAAAGAGGACCTGCATTGCCATTTGCACCAACTATTGTAAAACTGGTAGTTAAATAAACTCCAATAGTTCCCCCGGTAACTAAGGTAAAAGAACCAACTGCTCCTGTGGTAGAAGAATATATTTTATAATTAACAAACTGAACAAGAGGGTCGGCAGGGGTAAGCCAATTAAGCGTTACATCTCCATTAGGCAACACACTTACGCACGTTATTTGAGGTGATAATACCTGTGCTTTTGCAATAGTAAAACTTGAAAAAGCGAAGGCAATTAAGAGAACTAAACTTTTAAGCGTATTCTTCATTTGTTGTTTGCAAAGTTAGACGAATAAGGACTGTTAAAGATTAAAATAATGTTAATTCTTTTTTCCAGCAACCAATTCAATCATACTATCTTTATCAAAGTATGTGTTTGCCAGTTCTAACAGGTGAGA
>CAILDT010000818.1 GCA_903833025.1 uncultured Bacteroidota bacterium
CTACTGATTTCGACCAGCGTTTTTCTTTCTTTCGCAATAGCCAGGTAAATATATGGGGACAAAAAGTGGGAGTGCTTATTAATGATGAATGGAAAGTAGGTGTGGGCGGTTATTTTCTGAAAGATAAATTTGAAGGTGTTAAGCTAAATACCAACATCAGCAATACCCCTTCCAATGTTTTTATTAATAGAAACTTATATTTTGGCACTGTTTATTTTGAACCATTTTTGTGGCGTAAACCTTGGTGGGAGCTAAGTATTCCGTTTGAAATGGGTGTTGGTAAAACTACACTTACTTATTATTATGTAACCGATGGAGAGCAGTTTGATACGCGGATAAAATACTTTTTCCCAACAGGTTTAGGGCTTTCTCTTTCTTTAAAACTTCCGCCGGGTGATAGGTTTAAACCATTCCGCTGGGTAGGTATTAATTTCCTTGCTGGTTACCGTTACGATTTGGATGAGCACGTTTATAATACTGATTATGACGGTGCATTTTGGTCAATCAGTGGTGCTATATTCTTAGATAGGATATTGGATGATTATAGGGGATGGAGGAAGAAACATCCGCACGAATCAAAAGGGAAATAAATTATTCTGTTAGCACCATTCTTTTTTTACCTCTATATGAGCCAGAGAAATAAAGTATTCCTATGAAACCAACTAACGTTTGTTCCTTATTTACATCTCCATATAAAGCAACACCGATGCCTACATCATAGGCAATCTTTTTTACTATTTCTACTTGTCCATACATTCCAGGCAAGCTATATGCGCGCGAATAAATAGTATCGTACATCTTTGCATATCCTGTAGAGTAGGAGGGACCGATGAAGGCAGAAAAGTGTACATCTTTATCTTCATATCGGGCACCATAACCTAAGTGAAACTCGTAATTGGTAAAGTTGGTGGCTGTTTCGCCCATTACTTCTAACCCTGCTTGAAAGTAGTTACGCTTTATATGAAAGTTGAAATCGGCACCACCGGTAAACCCCACATCTCTTTTATACGTTAAGTTTTGCTGAACACCTGCGCCAAGTGTAAACCACTTATTATAATACTTAAACTTTTTATTGTCCATCACAAACTCACTATCTAAAGGCGTTAATCGTTTGTGATTTTTAGAATATTCTACCTTTGGTTTCACCATTTTATAATGAGTGCCATTAATAATAGTATCCTGTGCAACTATGTTTGTGGAAACAAAAAAACTTATTGCAACGATGAAGAAGAAATAATATTTATTCAAAATGTAAGGTATATAATTGTGAGGGGATGCACTGCAAAAGTAACAAAACTATTTCATACTACCACACATATCTTCGGGTTTTACCCAAAGGTCGAATTGCTCATTGGTTACTAACCCTAATTCTATTGCTGCTTCGCGCAATGTTTTATTTTCCTTGTGAGCTTTCTTTGCAATCTTAGCAGCGTTTTCGTAACCTATATGAGTATTTAATGCAGTTACTAACATTAATGAATTCTCCAGATGTTGTTTTAATATAGGTAAGTTCGGTTGTATGCCAACTGCACAATTATCATTAAACGAAACACAAGCATCACCGATTAAACGCGCTGATTGTAATACGTTAGCAGCTATCACAGGTTTAAATACATTTAGTTCGAAGTGCCCTAACGAACCACCGATGGAAACTGCAACATCGTTGCCCATTACTTGTGCGCATACCATTGTTAATGCTTCGGGCTGTGTTGGGTTTACTTTGCCAGGCATAATAGAAGAACCTGGTTCGTTATCGGGAATAATAAGTTCGCCTATTCCGCTACGTGGTCCTGAAGATAACATACGCACATCGTTTGCTATTTTCATTAATGAAACTGCTGAACGTTTTAAAGCACCTGATAATTCAACCATTGCATCGTGTGCTGCTAATGCTTCAAACTTATTTGGTGCTGTTATAAAAGGTAATCCTGTTAGTTCAGCAATTTTTTTTGCTACCAATACATCATATCCTTTAGGAGTATTTAACCCTGTACCCACTGCTGTGCCGCCCAATGCAAGTTCGCGAACAACTTCAAGTGTATTTTTTACTGCGCGAATACTATTGGTTAATTGCTGTGCATATCCCGAAAACTCCTGCCCTAAAGTTAAAGGTGTTGCATCCATAAAATGTGTACGTCCTGTTTTTACAATGCTTTTAAAGTCTTCTGATTTCTTTACTAATGTATCGCGTAGCTTCTCCATACCAGGTAGTGTAATATCCACTACTTGTTTGTATGCCGCTATGTGCATAGCTGTTGGGTAGGTATCGTTTGATGATTGCGATTTATTTACATCATCATTAGGATGAATAAATGTTTTGCCTTCGCCTAATTTATTACCTTGTAATACGTGAGTGCGGTTTGCTATTACTTCGTTGACATTCATATTAGATTGTGTGCCAGAGCCGGTTTGCCAGATAACTAAAGGAAACTCTCCATCTAATTTGCCTGCTATTATTTCGTCGCACGCTGTTGCAATTAAGTCTTTTTTATCAGCAGATAAAACGCCTAATTCTGTATTTGCCATTGCAGCAGCTTTCTTTAAATAACCAAAAGCATATATTATTTCTTTTGGCATTGATGCTTCCGGTCCTATCTTAAAGTTGTTGCGCGACCTTTCTGTTTGCGCTCCCCAGTATTTATCGGCAGGTACTTTTACCTCGCCCATTGTATCTTTTTCTATTCTGTATTCCATAATTGTTTTTTAAAATGTTTCGGCAAAATTAAGGTTTATATAATTATTAATTTTACTTTTGATGAATGATTTTAAACCTTTTTAATTTTACTGCGTCATAAATCGTTAAACAAACTAATCTCTAAACTTTAAAAATAAACAAACAATGAAAAAACTACAACTATTTGGCTTACTTGCTTTGATAACAATATCATTTAGCAATTGTAAAAAAACTGCTGATGCCGGACCCGCAGGAGCAACAGGCGCACAAGGCGCACCCGGACCAGCATTGATGGGTAACATTAAAGGATTTATTACTACTTGGGACCAATATGGCGCGCGGATACTTGCTAACCAGGCAGGAGATACCGTTAGAATTGACGGCACTAACAGATGGGCAATAACGGACAGTACTGGTTTATACACGCTTCCCGGAGTAATAACTGGCACGTATAATATTACTGTTACAAAGCCCGGCTTTGGGCTTAATAGATTACAGTATATTCAGTTTGTAGGCGGAGGTGATACATATAGAGATGCGAGAATTTCGCAACCATCTACTTCAAACGTTACTGCTTTAGCTGATTCGAGCGGTGCTGTTACTAACAATATTACTGTGTATGGTACTATACCTGCCGATTCGCACGTGCGTTCGTTTATTGTTTATGTTGGCAATAGTGCGAGTGTATCGCCTAACCCTACTACTTATTTAATATTTAATACAAAAAATGTAAATGCAAATGCTACAAAACTTTCGTTTACTATTCCTAAATCTGATTTGAATGATGCTGGGTTTGTTACCGGACAAACTGTTTATTATGCTGTGTTTGGTATTAATTCGGGCTTTAATAATGCTTCATCGTTCGAAGATTTTACAACAGGACGTACAGTGTTTACTGCCATTAGTAACACTCCTGCTACTACAAGTATGATAATGCCGTAGCTACTATAAGTGATTTAAAACAAAAAAACATTTACGTTTAACCGTAAATGTTTTTTTGTTTTAGTGCGTATATGAAACGCGCTTATTTCATCTCCCTGCAACCTATGCTCCGCCAAATGTGCCAGAAGCAACTAAACCACCGAGTATTAAAATTAAAACTGCTGCTCCTAATATAAGCCCTGCGGTTGCTAACTTTTTATAACGCTCATATTCGGGGTCTTTCTTTGCTTTGTTTAAAACTTTGGACCCCGAAACTACAGCCATAACGCCCAGTACAATGGCAGCAATGCCAAAAACAACACCGAATATGACACCGAAAATTATGCCTGCTATATCAGAAGAAGCCACAAGAGCATACACTATTCCTGTGCCTGCTAATAATATAACGACAGCAATGATGCCTAATACGAGTGCCGTAACGGCTGTTTTCTTCGCATCTTTTTCTTTAATATCCGACACTACTTTTTCTACCGAAGGTTCATTTTTTTGTGGCACCGTTTCTTCTTTCTTTATGGTTTTAAATTCCTTCGGGTTTTCTTTTTTTCCGCTCGAATAGGTTATTCCTGCTATCTTATCTTTTTCCACCACACGGTCGGGTCCGTCCATTTCTCCGCAGTTTTTATATTTCACAGTTTCGCTATTTATTTCTAATACTTTTGCGCGCACGGTGTTTCCGTTTTTCATTTCTATTACATCGCAGGAATCTTTTATTATCGTTTGTTTTTTATTTTCAACTACTGCTTTTGGCGCAACAATGGTTGCCGCAATGGTATCTCTGTTGGCTGAAGATGCTGATTGCTGGCGAGCTACGGAGCTTGTGGCAACTTGTTTTGTGTTCCAATTAATATTAAAACCATTGCGATAATGTCGTTTCTCGATAGAGCAACTTGTTATGGAAAGCAGCGTTGCTATTGCTATTAGGTAAGTACTTGTTTTTGTTTTCATATTAAATTTTGTTTTAAATATGCCACAAAGGTAGTCCGATTATTTTAATGCAATAAACGGATTATCGCAATCGCTTTTATTGTTATTAGTATAAATTACAAAAATCTAAATCAATTTTATTGAGCCCAAATTATTTTTTTAAACACTGCAAATCAGCAGAAATAAAAAATTAAAAATTGCAATAATTGGGTTGGATGATTTGCGTTTTTTGCAAGTAATGTAACCTTAACTATTTCCGTACTCCATTAGGTATGCTTTAATAAAGTCATTCAGTTCGCCATCCATAACCCCTTGCGTATTTGATGTTTCGTAACCTGTACGAATATCTTTAACTAGTTTATAAGGATGAAAAACATAGTTGCGTATCTGCGAACCCCATTCAATCTTCTTTTTATTTCCTTCTATAATAGCAGATGCCTCACGTTTTTTACGCATCTCTATTTCAAACAACTGCGACTTTAAAAGTTTAATTGCATTATCTTTATTTTCAAATTGCGAACGCGATTGCTGGTTCTTTATAATAATACCTGATGGTTTATGATGCAATCGTACTGCTGTTTCCACTTTGTTTACATTTTGCCCACCTGCACCTCCTGACCGAAATGTATCCCATTCAATATCTGCTAAATTAATATCTATTTCTATCGTATCATCTATCAACGGATAGGCATAAACTGAAGCAAACGAAGTATGCCGCTTCGCATTGGAATCAAACGGAGAGATGCGTACAAGGCGGTGTACACCATTTTCTCCTTTCAAATACCCAAATGCATAATCGCCTTCAAACTCCAGCGTTACTTGTTTTACTCCTGCCACATCACCATTCTGGCGGTCAGTTTCTTTTACTTTATAACCATTTTTATCGCCCCACATAATATACATTCGCATCAGCATTTCTGCCCAGTCGCAACTTTCAGTACCACCAGCACCTGCATTTATCTGCACTACACAACTCAAAATATCTTCCTTTCTCGAAAGCATATTTTTAAATTCAATGTCGTCCAGTAATTTTATAGCAGTGTGGTAATGCTGTTCCACATCGGCTTCCGCAGCTTCACCTTCCTTGAAATAATCGTACATCAGGGTAAGGTCGTCCACCTCACGATTAAGTGTGTCGTAAGCTTTAGTCCAGTCTTTCTTGATTTTAGTTTGTTTTAGCAGTTCTTCTGCTTTCTTAGGATTGTCCCAAAAGTTGGGCGCAAGTGCTTTTTCCTCTTCTTCGGCTATTTCCCGCAGTTTCTGAGCGATGTCAAAGATGAACCTTCAAGGCATTAGTGCGTTCCTGAAGGTCCTTTAATTGGTCTGTAGTTATCATTGCGCAAAAGTAATATTAATAAAGAGATGCGGTGAATAAATTAAAAGTATTTTTGCCGAAGAACTAAATCAATTATGCAAACAAAATACTTTAGAATAAACAAAAAAGAATACTGCCACATTACTGACGATGCTATCTTTATTATCAATAGTAAAGAAGTAGCCCGCATACCTTTAGAGCACGAATTGAGCGAAGGGTGGGGCGTTATAAGTATATTGAATTATATTTTCTTCGCTTTTATATTTGTTTACACTGTTGTTTCAATGAGTTATTATGGAACGAGTTTTTTTATTCAACCGCTTAATTATTGTGCAGTGTTTCTTTTGTTTCTTTCGTTTATCAGAATTAAGAATGGCTTTACTACCAGTCGAACGCCAAACATACCTCGCAACAAAATACAAACTGTTTATTTCAAAACACCAAAATTCTCTTATCCTCGTTTGGTTATTTATTTCACTGGACCAGAAGGAAAAGTATTAAAAAAGATTATTCCTGTGATGTATAAGTTGGAAGCATTGCCCGTGTTAAAGGAGATGGGGGTGTGGGGTTAAGGCGTTACTCCTCCAATTTCAGTATATCCCAAATAATATCCTGTTCGAACCCCCGCGAAGTAATGTATTTAGCTATTTTATATTTTCGCACATAATCCTTTCCGCCTTTTATTTCTTTTGATTTCTTGGCAATAAGTTCTTTTATTGTTTTGCGATAATCGTTATCATCTATCTCCTGCATTGCTTTCTTAATACAGTAATCCGATATTTTTCTTTTCTTTAATTCTATTTTTATTTTTACTCTTCCCCATTTCTTTATCCTGAACTTGCCTCCTGCATACGCTTTCGCAAAGCGTTCTTCATTCAGGAAGTTATCAGTAATAAGTTTTGCAATTATATTTTCTACATCGGCACTATACAATCCCCATTCGTAAAGTTTATCGCGCATCTCCTGCTGACAACGTTCCTGATATGCACAGGTTGACTCTGCTTTCAGCAATGCTTGGTTAGGAGTAAGTTTCTTTTTTTGTTTTGTTTCGTCGTACATTATTTTGGCTCGCAAAGACGCAAAGCTCGCAAAGGGTTAACTAATTTTTAATTCAAAATTCATAACTCATAATTAAA
>CAILDT010000819.1 GCA_903833025.1 uncultured Bacteroidota bacterium
CCATTCGCGCGATACTGGTCCATCCCTCTCCTAAAATAAGGTTTGGTGGGCTTCCTTTGTCTACCCAAATTTGTTTGGTAAATATCGGATCACCCCCGGGGAATTCAATAGTAGTAGGTTGTTCCATTAATATATGAACACATAATATTCCGCGGTAAAAAACATTATGAAATAGTAGTCAAAGGTAATATAATATAATTTAATACTGTGCGTATGAGCTATTGGGGGTGACTGTATTCCGGAGGTACCGAATACGGCTATTTTACTGCGGCTTACGATTGTTTCCCTATATCACCGCAATTTGGCGGTCTAGCAGCAGCAGGCAGCAGGCGAGTATATCACACAACCGAAGAATCTGAATCAAATGGCTGCTTTGTTTTTCCGTCATATGGCACCGCGTGCCCATTCGTCAACATCCATTTATTTACCAATAACTCTTCAGTGTCGGTGACAAGATATACGTTTGCCAAGATACGGCCATACTTTTCAGTTGAAATTTCTCTCAATAAGACTGTTTTGTTTAAGACAAGACTTTCTAATGCGTGCTGAGACTTATGTGCTGCCTCTTTTTCTTTGTCCATTTTACCCTTTATTTCCGGCGAATCAATACCAAGTAATCTTACTTGGAACCTGTAGAGCCGGGATTCTGGATAGGGCAGTCTTCCCGCTATGGTTATTGTATCACCGTCGTACACCTTGATAACATATCCACTCGTTATAGGTGGCACAAATGGCACACAATCTTTCCACGCAATGGTCTCTTTATCGAGCCGCGAACTTCCGCAAATTGCTGATACAATACAATGCAACATTTTGTATATTATTTGATATCAATGAAGGCGGTCTCAATTTTATGCAGAATATTAACAAATTGTGTTATCTGTTTGAATACAGTTTTATAGCGCGATTATCCGCAGGCCAAAATGTGCGATATAATATATAATGTTTTGGATACTTAAAGAACCGAAAATATCAGGTTTTTTCGTTGGAAAGTTTTTTCAGAATTTCAAAATGGACAAAATAAATGTCCAAAAACAAAAAGGGGAAAAAAGTTTACCCGAAATACATGTTTTCGCTGCATAATTGATTTTTATGGTCTGGACACCAAAAATATAATTTTCAGTTTGTGACGATAAGTTTTTTACCTTTTTGCGGAAAAGGGTTTAGGAGTTTTTTCTATTGCTAATATATAGCAATGTTTAGCAATCCAAAAAACTCAGAAAAACTCGGAAATTATTCGTGCGAAAAATGTGACTTTAATACATGTAATAAGAATGACTATAACAGACATATTAAGACCAAGAAACATATTAGCAATGGTTTTCAATCTTTTCCAATGGAAAAAACTCAAAAAAACTCATACGCGTGCGATTGTGGGAAAACATATAAGGACAATTCTGGTCTGTGGAGGCATAAAAAGAACTGCAAAATAGCAGCTAACGTGGATACCGAAGAAAACATAGTTATTGGCGCTAATGAAATCTCAGAGAAGGACCTTATTATGCTGATCGTCAAACAAAACACCGAGCTAATTAAGGAAAACAACGAGTTTAAAAATATGATGATGGAGGTTATTAAAAATGGAACCAATAGCAATAGCCATAACACCATAAGTAACAACTCGCATAACAAGGCATTTAATCTACAATTCTTTCTCAACGAGACCTGTAAGGATGCCATGAATATTACTGATTTTGTTGAATCCATTAAGCTGCAATTATCCGATCTGGAGAATGTGGCCGAAGTTGGCTATGTTGAAGGAATCTCTGACATTATTGTTAAGAACCTGAAGAAACTGGATGTTACTCAAAGGCCGGTTCATTGCACCGACAAGAAGAGAGAAACTATGTATGTCAAGGATGAAAATACATGGGAGAAGGATGAGGA
>CAILDT010000820.1 GCA_903833025.1 uncultured Bacteroidota bacterium
TGTAAAAACGTTGGATATTTAATTTTTATAGAGTTTGATCCTGGCTCAAATTAAACGCTGTCCGTATGCTTAACACATGCAAGTTAAACAATTTTTGTAGCGTAATGGTGAGTAATGTATAGAAATCTACCAAATTGTTTAGTTTAATACTAAAAAAATTTTATTGTTTTTTGATGATTCTATATAGGATTAAGTTGTTGGTAAGAAAAAAGCTTACCAAGCTGAAGATCCTTAATTGGCCTGAGAGGGCGTTCAATCACATTAGAACTGAGACAAGGTCTAAACTTTTTTAAAAAGGCAGCAGTGAGGAATATTAGGCAATGAGCTTACGCTTGACCTAGCAATACGGAGTGAGTGATGAAGGTTATTTAATTGTAAAACTCTTTTATTAATGAAGATTATGACTATAGTTAATGAATAAGGTCTGGCTAATTTCGTGCCAGCAGCCGCGGTTATACGAAAAGACCTAGTGTTAATTGAAATAATTGGGTGTAAAATGTGTGTAGACGGAAGTTGATTGTTTAAAATTAAATCTTAGAAGCATCTCTAATTTTTTTAATTACAGGCTTCTAGAGTAAAAAAAAAGATTGTAGAATTTCGAGAGAAGAAATAAAATTTGTAAATTTTCGAAGGAATACCTAAAGCGAAAGCAACAATCTTGTTTTATACTGACGTTGATATACGAAAGCATAGGTAGCAAATTGGATTAGAGACCCACGTAGTCTATGCTGTAAACTATGAATATTCGCTTTTGGGTATTTACTCAGAAGCTTAGCTAACGCGTAAAATATTCTACCTGAGAAGTACGTCGGCAACGATAAAACTCAAAGGAATTGACGGGAATTTACTACAATCGGTGGAACATGCGGTTTAATTCGTCAGTACACGCAAAATCTTACCAACCGTTGTATAAATTAAAACATTTTTTTGAAATAGTATATTTAATTTACAGGTGTTGCATGGTTGTTGTCAGCTCGTGTTTTGCAATGTTTGGTTAATTTCTTTAACGAGCGAAACTCTTAATTTTTGTTGCAAATAATTTATTTTAAATTAAGTTTAATTTAATTTTAATATGAACATAAAAAATATAGCTTATGATATATAAGATGAAGCTAAGAATTACAACAAATCATCATGACCCTTATAGGTTGGGCTACTTCGTGTGTTACAATGATAATTAAACAAAAAGTTGCAATAATGAAAATTGAAGCTAATCTTTAAAAATTATCGAGGTTCTAATTGTTTTCTGAAACTCGAAAACATGAAGTTGGAATCGATAGTAATCGTTTATCATTATGGAACGGTGAATGTGTTCTTAAATTTTGTACATACCGCCCGTCACAAACTGGAAATTGAGCTTATTTGAGTAATTTAAACAATTTAAAATTTTTATTAAAAACTATTTTTGTTTAAAAAGTACTTTTAGAAATGTTAAATTATTTATTTTTTAAGGTATGCTTGATAACTATTTTGAAGTCGTAACAAGGTAATGGTAGAGGAATCTGTTGTTGGAAAATTTATTTCTTTTATTACAAAATGGTTTTTTTATTTGCGCTACCCTTATCTGTTGGGTTAACAGTGCCCGAAAGTGTAAACGGGACGAGTGTAA
>CAILDT010000821.1 GCA_903833025.1 uncultured Bacteroidota bacterium
CTGCTGCCACTGCTGCCACTGCTGCCACTGCTGCCACTGCTGCCGCCACTGCTAAGAGAGTCCCACCCTCCCCCTCCTCCTCCCCCTTCTTTATCTTCTTCACCTTCCTCCCCTTCTTTTTCTTCATCTTCCTCCGGTATTAAAATCGATTCTTCCTCTAGCTCCGGAGTTGTTTGAAATGCAATGGGTGCTTGTCTTACATTTATCTGGACAGGCACTTCTTCCTGCTGCTGTATATTAGCTTCTTGCATAGCAATGGTCTGCGCCTGTTCTTCCGCGCTAATTTGCGTATTATTTAAATTCTCGTCTTTACTAATGACCATGAGCGGATTTTCTTTCAGCCATGCTTCCTCTGCCGAAGATGCATACGGATTCTCAAAATTCTTCACCCGATAAGCTTCCACCAATTCATTGATAAAAGTCACTTGTTGTTCCCCGTATACTTCTTGGGCAGCGGCTAATATATCGGCGTCCGCCAAAGCAAGAATGGGTGCCTGCAAGAGCGACCCCCAATGCAGTGGCAATTTATCCAAGGTCCTATAGGCTTCTGCTCGATCCAGCAGGGCTGTCGACAATTCACTACTAATGCCTTTAAATCCTTTCGCTACTAAATAGACTTCCGAATTCGTCGGCTTACTTGTTTTCGGTTTCGTAATATAAGTTTCATCAAACAAGGAGGCGATAATTGCGATCAAGGAGCGACTAAACGGTGTGAAAAAGGTGAATTGTTTGGTGATCATATTTCCGCCAAGGGCTAGCGATAAGAGACCAGAGAGAATCTGTCCATAATTCGCGGCCGCGGTTAAATCTTCTTGCCGATTTATTTCTTCAGTGGTCAATTCAATGCCGACATCACTCGTATATAAATTTGCTCCATCATTCGCGCCGAAACGTTGATGCACTGCATTTCCGAGCGTATTAATGACGGCTGGGTCGGTCATATCGCCGCTAATGGGCGGTTCGCCTTCTGGCAGACCATTTGGTGCCGGTCCCATCAACCAGTGCGGCCGATTCTTTTCATAGATTTTATAACGATCTTCCAAGAGAGCTGCTTGCTGCTGACCTTGCTTCTGCTGTCCTTGCATGGGCAATTTGGCTGACGCCAGCCAATCAAAATCGCTGCTCACGCATTTGGTCCGCATAAAATGGTTAATGGCGATAATGAACGCACCGGGTAATTCCGCATTACAAAACGCATTGACTACCGGCAGACACTTGCCATTTGGCATGAGCAATTCCATTTGATTAATCATTTCGTACATTTTCAAGGCCGCATTAGTCGCATGTTCCATATTATAATTTTTCTGGACGACCGACCGCAAGGTCGCATACATATCGAGCTGACTCGTAATATTCATATACATATTGGTCGGGATATCCAAGAGTTTATATTTTGCCTCATTCAATTTATCTTTCAAGTCAAACCAACTGTTCTCTTGTGCCGGTTCTAGATTGATGAATTCATCATAACCTGCCGTCGGCACTGGTGTCAAATCGGTCACCTTAATCGGTTCCAAAGCACTAATCAGCCATTTCTTAAAGGGCGGTGGCGGCAATTTCGTGAAACCCAGTGCGGCCAAATTCTTGTTTTTCTTTGCTGCCGCTGCATTCTCGGCCGCGGTCGCTTTCGGCAAGAGATCTTTCAACCCTTGTGCCGTAGCTTTCCCTGTTAAGCGTTGCAGATTATCCGAGAAAGAGAGATTCGTCATCTGATCAATATTCGCTTCCGTGATTAAGCGCATCTGCACATTCATCGTCGCCAGTTCTTGCATGAGCAACTTGAAAGCATACGGCACCCTGACAATACTAAACGACCGCCCATATTTGCTCAAGGTTTGTATCGACAGATTCTCGCTGCTCAAGGCGCCGTTAAATTTGATCGGCCCATCCGCCAGCGGACTAAAGAATAAATTCTGGCTTTCATTATAGATGGCTACGGAGCCGGTTTTATTACAGATCGCCATATAATAATCGTCACCCCGCACCAACATTGATTCTTGTAAGAAATTCGTGATACCGTGCGCAATAAGACCGTCGCGTTCCATCTCGCCGATCCGGAGCCCTCCATCATTCGCGCGCCCTTGGACCGTTTGCCGTGTAAGCATGGTGCGCGGCCCTAAGGCGCGATAGTTGATTTTATCTTTCACCATATGTTTCAAGCGCATATAATAGGTCGGGCCCAGAAATATTTCCGTCTGGATTTGTTCACCCGTCTGCCCATTATAAAGAATATCATTGCCGCTCGAGTGATAACCATTATTGGTAAGCACTTGCCCAAAGACTTTCGCCATATCGCTCTTATTGACAAAGGCCGTGCAATCGCCGAATGCCCCTTGCATCGCACAAGCTTTGCCCATCACGGATTCCACCAGCTGGCCGATGGTCATTCGCGAAGGAATCGCGTGCGGGTTAATAATAATATCCGGTTTTAGGCCATTGGCTAAGAACGGCATATCCGCCTCGGGAATGACGAGACCGACTGTCCCTTTTTGCCCACACCGACTGCAGAATTTATCGCCGATATTCGGAATGCGTTCATTCCTGATCTTCACTTTCGCTATCCGGAAGCCTTGTTCGCCTTCGGTCATAAACGATTTATCCACATACCCTTGTTGCCCTTTCTTGGGAAACGACGAACCGTCTAAGAAAGTGCCTGGTTTATCCGGATTCGGACTGATTTTCCCGATGAGCGCCATTTTCTCGTCGACATAGGTATTCTCTTTCACCAAGCCGTATTCATCGAGCTGCGAATAATCGCAACCCGGTTTCGTGGCTCGCATATCACTCCCTTTGCTTTCAATATTGGCGAAATAAGAATCCGCTGAACCTTGGCCGACTTTCTTACTTTCTTCGTGACTTTCATACACGCTAAAATACGTCGTCCTGAAGAGCCCTCTTTTCAAAGAACCTTCATTAAAAAGAATTGAATCTTCCACGTTATAGCCGTTGAAAGACATGATGGCCACGATCGTATTTTCGCCGCAAGGATGCTCTTCGTTATTAATATGTTTCAGGTAGCGGCTTTTCACGAGCGGCACTTGCCCATTATTTAAAACAATGCCCGTCTTGTCCATCCGCACGGGATAGTTGGAGTGATAGAGCGAAATGGCTTGCCGCGCTTGACCGCAGGCGAATAAGTCACGCGGCAATTGATTATTCTCGGGAAAAATGACTTGATTGCCCATGACACCGAGCATGAGCGACGGATGTATTTCAATATGGGTATAAGGTTTCTGGGCTTTTTTCATGATATCATAATCCATGGCGATTAAGGCGCCTTCGGCTTCCGCGGTATCGACATAATCCAATAAAGCTTGCGAGCCGCTTAAAGCTTTCAGGTCAGTCGCATTATACAGCTCTGCCACACTGTCGTACACATGATCGGCTATGAGCGCTTGCTTTTTTGCAGCAAAGCCGGTAATCAATTGCTCCCATGTGAAATCATTCTTGCCGATTTTTTCTAAAATCGCCTCATTTAGGTAACTGGGTACCATACTAGCTGTATCTGCTCTATTTCCTTCGGTACTTGTGCCTGCTCCGCTTGTGCCTGCTCCGCTTGTGCCTGCTCCGCTTGTGCCTGCTCCGCTTGTGCCTGCTCCGCTTGTGCCTGCTCCGCTTGTGCCTGCGCCAGCTGTGTAAAAGATCGGCCGACAAATGCGCCCTGCATCCGTATAAATAAATAGTGTACTCTGTTCAATGTTCCAATACACGCTCGTAAAGGTCGGAATGATGGCGACACGGCGGAGCGTTTTAATCGTCTGCACAATCTCTCGCGGTTCGGCAATGACCCCGACCCATTTGCCATTTACTAAAACTTTACAGAGTTGAGAGACGATTAATGGGGTGCATTCATTCAAGAGCAATAAGTCCGCGTGCATCCGGAGCCACCGCAACATCGGATACGCCGAGTAGCCTTTAGTGACCGCCGCCATAATCGTCAAATTCTTATGCAAGCCAACATTGCCGCCATCCGGTGTATCAATCGGATCAATAATACCCCACTGGGTTGCATGGGCTAAGCGCGGCCCCACGATTTTCGCACTGGCGTCAAGCGGCAAATTAATCTTTCGCATTTGGGCAATAAAAGAATTGAAACTGAGGCGGTTCACATCTTGCACGACGCCGACCCTCTTCGTATGCGCCTCGGAACCCCAGTTGCCTTTAAAGGCCTTGCGAAAACCGTCTGCCACAATCCGTTCTCCAAAAAACTCTTTATAATTTAATTCGACGAGAGATGGGAAATTCTTCAAATACGCGCCTTTCTTGTAATAATATTCTTTATCGAATTTCTGGTAAATGTGGTGCTGCTGCAGCGAATAATATTCTTTAAAGAGATCGTACAAAAGCGAACCGGTGAGCTCGACGCGCTTATAGCGGAAATTATCACGGTCAGTCGCTTTCGCTTCTTTCAAGAAAACTGATAGCAATTGTTTCACCATATAGCCGATAAAATACGCCTTCTCTTGGAAATTCATCTCACCCACATGCGGTAGTAAATAGTTGGTCAAGATTTCGAGCGCATGCGGAATGGTCTTGCCTTTCGTGAGCGTGGCAATATATTTGAGCGCCACTTCTTGGTTAAAGATTTTGCCGGCGTCGTGTATCGAGGGGATAAAAAGATCGACATAATGCGCATACTTCTCTCTATCCAAGAGACAATAATCGATAATTTCTCGGTCGGATTCAATGCCAAGGGCGCGCATCAAAATAAAGAGCGGTACCGGCTTGCGCGCATTCGGCACAATGACGACAATTTGCTGATTGGTTAAGGTCGTGCTTTGTGCGACGATTTTTATCGCGAGGGTGCGCACCGGTTTGGAAGCATCTTCTGATATGGACCGAATTTCGGCCGAATGGCTATAGAGATCATTACCTTTGTCGCGCACATAAAGCATATTGTCGGCGAATTTTTCTTGGCAGACAATCCCTTTTTCTTTGCCGTCAATAATAAAATAACCGCCATTGTCGTTCTTGCACTCGCCCATTCGGAAACGGACTTGTCGATCGAGCGCATTAAGAATACAGAGATCTGACTGGAGCATAATCGGAAAACGGCCTAAGAAGATTTTATTCAGAGTAATAGTGCTCGATTGGATCTCGCCTGTTTCACTATTCTTAATGAAAAAATCGACATCGACATCATAATGAATGGTAATACCATAGGTCATATTGCGGAGACGCGCTTCATTTGGATACATGAAATGTTCGCGATTTTCGTCGTAAATAACCGGCTTACCATAATAGAGCTTGTCGCCCTCTTTACCGCCCAAATACAGGTCACATTTTAGGGCAAACTCGCCAGTTTGGGGATCTTGTTCTTTCATGAGTTTAATCGGATTCTTTTCTTTGAAAATGCGTTTAATCCCTTCATTGAAAAAAGAATTATAGGAATCCAGATGATGTGCGACTAAATAATTTGGATTATCATTGAAATACTTATCTATAATTAACCACGGAAAACGCTCTTCCATTTATATACTATTAGTAGTATATTTTTTTATATCATGTTCGTAAACGTAATATTTGCTAATCGCAAGTATCACGTTTACTCACGGTGTTCTAAAATGTGTTATCATTCGATAACACATTTTCTCACGAGTGTTCTAATTAATATTCGAAAAATTATAGTATCGCTCGTCGATAATATAATTTTTATATAAGCTAAATATAAGAATGTGTTGGAGTGCGCCAGTGTCACTGGCTACTTTTATATCAAGCAGTATAATGTGTGCGTATTTATGGCACAGAAATATAACCAATGATAAACCTTTTGCGCTTTTTATTATGTGTTTTTCACTGATGCAATTATTTGAATTTTTTATGTGGATTGATATGAAAGGCCATACTGTACCAGCCAAATTATCTTTGATTTTTCTCCAGTTACAGCCTTTAACGCTAGTAGCCGGTTTGTATTATTTGCGTCCGACTATTTATAAAGAACTCTGGGAAAAATTAGTGCTTTTAGGCGTAGGATTAATCTCTCTGCTTAAAGCTTTGTCGGCAGCGTTTTATGCTTTTGTTACAGATGCAAAAGGTAAATGGTTATCGGTTAAAGGCCCTCATTGTCATCTTATCTGGTGGTTTAATAAACATTCGAATCGGTTACCGAGATTGGCATTAACAGATCATTTATATGGATTAATGTTATTATGTGCCATTTTAATGATCAAACCTTTTAAAAATGCGTTGTTTTATTCATTTCTTACGATTTCAACATATTTTATTACCAAGAAATATTATCCAGGTGAAAACGGCAGCTTATGGTGCTGGGTCGCTAATTTTGTAGCGTTATCTGCGATTGCGATGTAAAAATATTTTTCTAGTGTAAAAATATTACGGCAAAACAATTTATTACGTAAAATAATTTTTCGGC
>CAILDT010000822.1 GCA_903833025.1 uncultured Bacteroidota bacterium
TAGCGTAGATCAAGCAGTTCTTACGCAATCATATTTACGAAGTGAAGTAGCTTTAAGCACATCTATTGCAAACTATCATTTACCAGTATTGGTTAATGATACCCAGAACGGGGCAAGCAGAATAAATGAGCGTCGCTTGAATTTACAAGACATATTTGTTGCGAGCGAAATCGCAGTATTAATTGGTATTGGTACTGGAACTAGCACTAAAGCACAATTATATACATATCCAAATTCAACTGCATTTGCTTCAACAAGTGATGATGATTTATGGAGTATCTATAATGGATCATTAAATTTAACAATTAACAATCAACAAGTTTTACCAGCTTGGGATGTTTATCGTCATTATTTTGTACCACAAACTCAAGGTGGTGTAGGTATTACTGCACAAACAGTTTTTCCAGTAGATCAAAACAATGCTAGTGATGATGCGTTTTATCCAGTAGAACCAGGTATCGTATTTAATGGTGCTGCAAATATTAATTTTCAATTAACGGCGAATGGTGCACCAGCTACTATTCAAGCTAATAGTTTTATTTGCGTAATTCAACGAGGCATTCTTTTACAAAATGTCACTACGGTTAAGTAATTGATTATCAATTAGTTATACTAACAATATGCTTTGGCGAAGCTAAACGCTACTGCCAGCGGTCAGTAACTACCGCTATTTTTTAAATTATTAAAAATAAAGATATGCGTATTAAAAGATACCAAGCAGTCGAGATTAATGTGCCAAGTGGAAGTACTTTAACTTTCTTTTCGTTCACTGATCAACCACAGCTTAGAAATGCTAAAATACAAGGGATTCAAGTATATACGCCTACTGCAATTACAAAAACGCCTTTAAGTGGTGCTACCCCAGTTACATTAGCAGACTTAAAGCAATCGTTTTTAACTTTGTATCAAGGCGACTTACAAATTATATATCGTTTACCATTGTTAGCATTTAACAATATACAAGATTTAACAAGTCCAAGTGTTTGGGAATTACCAGAAATGAACGATATTGATATTAGTTGGACTAAAAGTAGTATTACAACGGCAGCGGCATTAGCAACTACTGGTGTAACATATAGTTTCGGAATTTATTATTATTTATAATATAGTTTTATTATGGCAGTTCAAAAAGCAATGACAACTGGAACTAACGGAGTAATGGACTGGTTTGACAGAAATGCAACCAGTCCTTATTACTCGGTTTGTGAAATTATTAGTCCTACAAAAAAAGAATTACTTTTTTCTTGTAATGAAGATAGCGTTGATAATGCTAGGCGAATATTAGAAGAAAATATATCTGCGTTTGAACAAAATGGAGTTAATACTTTATATGCTTTAATCTTACACCCTAAAAAAGATAAGACTGGATATATTACTATGAATACGCCAAGCCACGCAATGTTAAAATTTCGCCCAGCTGAATTAGAACAACCAATTTATGGCGTAGGTGCTTATACTGGTGGAAATAGTGGAAGTAATCGATATGAAATGGAAAAAATTATGGAAAAGCTAAATTTATTGGAAAGTAAATTAGCAGAATCCGAATTAGAAGATGAAATTGATGAAACGCCACAAAATCCAATTAATGCTATGCTTAACAATATGGCATCAAATCCACAAGTGCAAGAGGCTTTAATTAGTGGTTTATTAGGAGTGGTAGGTGGTTTTTTAAATAATGGTAAACAAATGACTGGAGTAGCTGGTATAGGTGAAATTAATGATGAAGCTATTTCAATATTAGATAGA
>CAILDT010000823.1 GCA_903833025.1 uncultured Bacteroidota bacterium
ACAAGCTTGTTTAGAATTAAAGAGACCTCTTTAGAAATAAACAAGCTTCTTTTCCTTTTTTCACTCTTATATATATAAGGTATGATTTTATGTTTATTTGAACCGATACTAAGTCATTACCAAATAAAACCTTACTTTTGGTTTTGAATCTCGCACTTGTGGGGTTGCTTATATAATGAGAAAAGGAATATTGGTTTTGGGGATGGTGTTGATGGGGGTGGGGGTATTTGGGCAAGGGAATTGGTTGTGGGCGAGGCAGGCGACGGGGACGGGAACTCAAGACCCTAATAGTATTATAACAGACGTACTTGGCAATATTTATGTTACTGGAGGTTTTAAAGATTCAGCAATCACTTTTGGCTCCATCACATTGACAAATGCAGGTGATTGGGATATGTTTATTGTAAAATATGATGCGAATGGAAATGTACTTTGGGCAAAAAATGTTGGAAGTAATTCTCGGGATGGCGGCTGTTCCATTGCTACCGATGTATTTGGTAATATATATGTAACAGGATTTTACAGTAGTTCATCATTAGTTATTACACCAATATTTGGTGGTCCGATAACATTGACCAATAATGGCTCTGATGATATATTTGTCATAAAATATGATACAAATGGTAATGTTATTTGGGCAAAAAGTTACGGAGGAACTTCTACAGATGATTCATTTGCTATTACTTGTGATGCCCTTGGTAATATCTATATAACAGGAGGATTTAACAGCCCATTTCTTGTTTTTGGAACTACTACATTGGCGAATCCAGGAAGTGGTTTTGATATGTTTATTGTAAAATATGATACGAATGGGAATGTTATTTGGGCAAAAAGTACAGGGGGGAATAATTGGGATAATGGGTATTCGGTTCCAATTGATACTTCCGGTATATATGTAACAGGATATTTTAGCAATCCTACAATTGTTTTTGGTTCCACAACACTGACTTTATTTGGTTCCTCGGGTTCAGATATGTTTATAGTAAAGTACGATGCAAATGGTAATGTACTTTGGGCAAAAAATGGAGGAGGTAGTACTTGGGATTTTGGTACTTCGATTGCGGTTGATGTATCAGGTAATGTTTATGTTACAGGATATTTTGATAGCCAATCCGCTATTTTTGGCAGCGATACACTAACTAATATTTCTGCCAACTATGATATGTTTATTGTAAAATACAATTCAAATGGAAATGTTCTTCGGGCGAAAAGTGCTGGAGGAAACAATAATGATAAAGGACTATATGTCGCAACAGATGTGTCAGGTATTTATGTGACAGGTGGATTTGATAGCCCAAATATTGTTTTTGGTTTCGATACTTTATATTTCCCTGGTGGAGGAAGCGACCCTATGTTCTTTGTTAAATATGATTTTAATGGAAATATAATTTGTCTTACAATATTACCAAGTGGAGGTGATGATAATTGTGCTATTGCTCCCGACGGTTTTGGGAATGTATACTTGGCAGGAGATTTTTATAATGTTAATCCTTTTATTTTGGGCACAGATTCACTTTCATTAACTAGTTTAGAAACATTTTTTATTGCAAAATATAATTGCAATGTCACAACAGTAAACATAACCCAACTCCCAACTCCAGACTCACAACTAACCCTCTACCCCAACCCCACCAACTCTAACCTAACCATTGCTTTTACAAAGAACACTAAAAAAGTATTATTGACAATAACAGATATTACTGGCAAATTAATTTATACTGCCACTGCTTCAGAAATAGAAAAGATGAATGTAAATACCAACGGTTTTGCAGAAGGTGTTTATAATGTAAAAATACAAACCGATGATTCGACAGGCTCATCAACAGGTTCGGCAAGCTCACCACCTGGCGATGTGGTGTATAAGAAATTAATTGTGGAGAAATAACCTATGCCCTTCTACGATTTAAACAAACAAGAAAGAAATAAACTTGTAGAGAAAATCAATAAAGAAATTTTTTTGGAAATAAAAACTTCCTCCTTACAAAACATTCTTCATTATTTTTCTGATGAAGATACTTACATCCGCAAAACAGCTTACCTCGCCATCGGGAAAATATATAAAGCAAATAATAATTTACATCAACCCATTTTAAATTTACTCGTTACACTTTTTAATTCAGACAATGAAAAAGTAAGGCAAACCACGATTAATGCCGCCGGAGAAATAGGTATAGTTGATTTCGCCCCTATAGAAACGTTAATGGAAAAGGGATTGTTTGATGTGCATCATTCAGTTCGTAATGCAGTAATTGGTTCGATAAAAAAGATGGGAGAAAAAAACCCAGCACCTACACTAGCGTTTGCTCATCGGTTTCTTCATCATACTAATTTTGAAATCCGCAGAGAAATATGTCACGGTATAGAGTTGCGAGGACGAACACATCCGCAGGATATATTGCCAATGCTAAAAGAATTGCAACACGATAAAAAACCAAGAGTACGAAACACACTGATACACGTACTCGGACAAATAGCATACAAAAAAGGATGCTTAGCAACAGTGATAAAAGATTTAAAAACGTGGGACAATAAAGAATTAGTGCAGGAAGCGTTAGCAGAAATAATAGATGTACATCAGCGTTACGCTAACTTTTCATTCTACACCCAAACACAAGCCATCGCTTATATTGAAAAGAATTCTGTGGTTAAGTAATAGGGCAATAGCCTAACTTAATTCTGAATCATCTTGCCGAATCGTTGAGCTATTTAAGTATAGAATAACTGGAAATAGCAATAATCTGAATCTTTCGTTCGAGAGCTGCTGCAGGGCTGTAGATGGAGTTTTTGGTATCGTAATAATC
>CAILDT010000824.1 GCA_903833025.1 uncultured Bacteroidota bacterium
AACATGAAACAAGACCTTTCTAAAGAATACCGTCTTGGCATGATGGATATATCTAAAGATAAAAGCATACTTAATTTTAATGAAATTGATAAAGCGATCACCGATGCAGCAGAAATTGGTCGTTTTAAAGGTCAAACCATTAATAACAAAGCTGAAGAATCATTACAAACTATTCGCCAAGCCGTTGATGATTGGAAAAATCTTCCCGCTAAAGACTTTCATACTCCAGAAGGAATGGATGCTTTAAAACAAAAAGTAGGCAGTATTTTAGAGTCTATTCCTTATGAGTCTGGTAGAGCTAGAACTATTGCTCAAAACATTTATCATTCAATTAAAGATGAAATAGCCAATCAAGCTCCTGTTTATAACAAGGTAATGAAAGGTTATTCAGAAGGCCAAGATTTAGTTAAAGAAATTAGCAAATCATTAAGTTTGGGTAACAAAGCTTCTGTATCTACAGGTCTTAACAAACTACAGTCTTTAATGAGAAACAATGTCAATACCAATTTTGGTTATCGCCAAGAATTAGCTAATAAATTAATGGAAAAAGGCGGTGGTGATCTTATGCCAGCTTTGGCAGGTCAAGCACTTAGCTCTTGGACTCCTAGAGGTTTAGTCGGTCAAGGCATGGATGTAGGTGCTGGATTAACTGCTTTTTCGCATCCAAGCGCTTTGGCTACTATTCCTGTTACTAGCCCTCGTTTAATGGGTGAAGGGGCTTATAAAATGGGTCAAGTAGCTTCTAAAATGCCATCAACCAATATGACTGATGAGCAAAGAAAATTAGCACAACTTTTAATGATTAAAGCAGCGCAAGAAGGAGTTAAATAATGTCACGCAACGGATCAGGTACTTATTCATTACCAAGTGGTAATCCTGTAGTTTCAGGTACTACTATTACCTCGGCATGGGCTAATACCACACTTAGCGATATGGCTAGTGCCTTAACAGGTTCTTTAGCTTCAGACGGTCAGACTACTTTATCGGGTAATTTAAACGCTGGCGGTAATCAAATTACCAATGCAGCAGACCCTACTACAGCACAAGCTCTAGCAACTAAGACTTATGTAGATACTGCCGTTTCAGGCGTAGGTACAACTTATTTAGCTAAAGCAAGTAATCTGTCTGATGTAGCTAATGCTACAACTGCTAGAACAAACCTTGTAGCAGCAGGTACGGCTGTAACAAATACATTTACAGCTACGCAAACATTTAGTGGCACAAGCTCAACAAAAGCAGCATCTTTGTTAAATATTGCTGAAACTACCAATATAGTAGCTTCTGCCCCTACTTCTACAACTAATTTTTATATAAATAGTGGTGCTGTGCAATATTACACAAGTAATAACACAACTAACTTTACCCTTAATTTTGCGTTTTCTAGCGGTACTTCATTAAACACAGCATTAGCTATTGGTGATTGTTTCTCAGTTTCATTAATGATTACAAACGGTACAACAGGTTATTATCCGACTGCATTTCAAATTGACGGATCATCAGTAACTGTAAAATGGCAAAATGGTGTAGCGCCTTCTCTTGGTAGTCCAAATGCAATAGATTCTTATACTTTTGCGATTATTAAAACAGCTTCTGCTACATATACTGTTATTGGTTCACAAACTAAGTTCGCCTAATGCCTATTATTGCTAAAATTGGTGGAGCTTCTTTAGGTTCTTTTGGGTTCGCTGGAGGAGTTGGACTTCCTATAAATACGGTTGCTCCTGTTGTTTCAGGAACTACTATTGTAGGGAATACCCTTAGTACAACTAACGGTACATGGGTAAATACGCCTACAAGTTATGCTTATCAATGGAAACGCAATGGTACAACTAACATTAGCGGAGCTACGTCATCTACTTATTTTTTAACTTATTCTGATTATGGAAGTACGATAAGTTGTACGGTAACAGCTACAAACGCTGCTGGAAGCACAGGGGCAAATTCTAATT
>CAILDT010000825.1 GCA_903833025.1 uncultured Bacteroidota bacterium
CTTTCACATATATATTTGCAAAACATGCTTTCTTTTTCTTGATATTCGCCCGTAATTCCGAATTTGTATGGAAAGGCGGAATAAAAGGCAGATATTTTGTGCTGTCATTTATAGTCGCTCCGTTTCCGCCTTTATTAATTGCATATATAACAGATAGTGAATTCTCGAAATGCAGCCAGTCCAAAGGATGTGGATGAATATCAAAACTAAATTCGCCACCATACAATTGTGCAGTAGTTTGCCTAAACTTGTAAACAGGATAAGTATTTCCGCCTTGCGAAAATAAAGAATCGCCACCGTTTTTACTCACCAGTTTTTCATTATAAATATAATTGCTGATGTTGTTCTCAAATACTTCCACACTTCCTGAAATATGTTTTGTCTCAAAAAACAAACCGATATCTTCCTGCAAACTAAACTCTGGTTTAAAGTTGGCATCGCCCAGCTGCTCTATGCCTGTGCCGGGATGAACACCTTTAGCAGCTATTTCAAAAACATTGGGTGCTCTGTATCCGCGTGCCACATTTGCCTTTATCGCAATATTGTCGTTCACATTATAGGTTGCGCCAATACTTCCGCTGAAACCGGTGAAGGTATGTTTGTAATAATCAAATTGCTTTTTAACCGTTGTATCGGTTGGGTTGTAAGATGAATTACTTTCGAGACCTGTGGTGGTATTTAATTTTGAAAACATAGAATCATTCTGAAAAAATCGTGCATCATATCTTACACCTGCTGCCACATCCAACTTCCCAAAGGTTTTCTTTAAATGCACAAACGGACCAACATCAAACGAATGATAACTCGGAACCACAAATTCAGTTCCTTTACTTGCGTTATTATCCTGGTACATTCCGTTAACTCCTACCGTAGATTCGAGTCCTTTATAATCGGGCAAATGAAATTTAACATCGTAGCAATAAACTTTCAGTAGAAGATAAAGTCCGGGAGTATCAATAAATTCAGGATGGCTAAACTCCCTGCGGATACTTTCCTGGTAAGCTAAGTTCAGCGTCAGTTTACTTTTGCCAACAATAAAATTACTTGCCGAATAAACTCGATAATGTTGCACGTGCTGATGTAATACGGCTATACTATATGAGTTTAATTCGTCTTTTGATACAATTTGATTAACATTTCCATCTTCAGTTATTTGCTTTGTAAACTGCCTCGTTGTCGAATCTCGGCTGCCATCCGGTATTTCCTGCAAGTTATCATACATACTAAAGTTGAGGTGCGAATATCCCCACGACCGCTGTAAACCTAAATATGCATTAACATCGTTCTCATTATATTTGGTGCCATAAACTCTGCCATCATATTTATTCTGATAGTCGGATGCTTGTTTATGCGAACCTCTTACCCCCCAGATAAACCCTTTACTGTTGCCATCTAACGCCAGTGAGCCCGCAACTTGTTTGTTGTTGGTTTGGTAATTGCCCAATACATTTCCTTTTATTATTCCATCTGTAACCGGATTAGCAGGAAGCAGATTAACAACACCAGCAAGGGCATCGGAGCCATACATTAAACTGGCAGGACCTTTCACTACCTCAATATGGTCAATTAAAAACTGGTCCATTTCTATTCCGTGCTCCTCTCCCCATTGTTGTCCTTCCTGCCTTATGCCATCAAACATAGTGAGTACACGGTTGCTGCCAAGCCCTCGTATATAAGGTTTTGAAACATTCGGTCCGGTGGATAAAGTACTAACACCTGGTACTTTATTTAACGATTCAATAATATTAGTAGAAGCATTTTGAGTTAGATATTCTTTGCTTACCAAAATCATCGGCACAGGGTTTTTCTTTATTTCCGTAGCTTTTGATGTGCCGGTAATTACTACTTCGTTCATTTCTTTTATTGATGCTTCTAAAGAAAAATCTTTGGTAGAGGTAATCGCCATATCCACCGTTTCAATAATTGCTTTATACCCTAAGAAACTAACGGAGATAAGTATTTTTTGTTGAGGTAGATTATCTATTTTATAAATACCGTCCGCATTGGTAACAGCACCAGTTTTTAAATCAGGAATATAAAGTGTAACACCTGGGAGTGCTTCTCCGGTAACCTTATCAGTAACCTTGCCTGATAAAGATGTTTTGCCTCCTCCCGGATTTATTGCCGAAATGGATGTTGTAATTAATAGTATAATTAAAGATAATATAAAATGTTTTTTCATTATAATAAAGTTGATTGAATAGTTAGAAATAAATAAAACATTAATTCTTCTAAAGAATTAATAGATAAAACATAATTAAACTGAAACAGTCTAATAGTTTCTAACTAACAAATGGGGGAGCGCGAGCAGGTAAATTATTAAAAGTGTTTTGTAAAGCCGCGATTTCTACAAAAGGTAAAAAGGAAAACTGTTGAACCGAAATTATAAATTGATAATGTGTCTCTGGAGCCGAACTGGAATTAGTGGAAGTGAAATCACAAACAGAACAACTATGTTCTACGGTATGAAAATGTTTGTTGGATGATGAGCAGTGAAAATCTTTGAGATGCTGAAAAGCGTGAACTTCCTTTTCTGCCATCGGGAAAAGAAAAAGAATTAAAAAGAAAACGGATAGGTGTTTTTTTATCTGCTGATTCATTGCTGATGCAAAAGTAATATATTTTATTGTTACACTATAAAATTGTGATGAGTGGCGAGGAAATATTCCTTTTATTTTATTCAATAAATAAAATTGGTATAAAATTAGTTACTTTTGAGTGATTAATTTTAACCACTATGAAAAAGTATTTCTCTGTTTCTATTGTTTCCTTTTTATTTATTTCAACTGTATCTTTTTGTCAAGCACCGGCAATTGAATGGCAAAAATCATTCGGCGGTTCGGCTGATGATAAGGCAGTATCAGCAATTCAAACCAATGATGGTGGTTATATAATTGCAGGAAGTACCGAATCTACAGATGGTGATGTGGAGGATAATAAAGTGAAATTAGATTGCTGGGTGATTAAATTAAAAAGCAATTCGGAATTGGATTGGAAAAAATGTTTTGGTGGAGAATCGGCTCATCAGCCAAATGAAATTATTCAGACAAGAGACAGGTGCTATGTAGTTGCTGGTAGCACAATGCTAAAAGATGGTAACCAAACCGGAGTGCACGGTAATGATGATTATTGGATTTATAAAGTAAATACAAGTTTGGTTCCTCAATGGATGAGAACGTATGGCGGTAAAACAGATGATAATGCAAAATCAATTCAACAAACAAGTGATGGTGGTTTTATTGTTGCTGGTTGGGGTGGTGCGAATGGAAATAATATAAAAGGTAATTTAGGTGGAAATGATTTTTGGATTGTGAAATTAAATAAACAAGGAAGTATTATTTGGCAAAATAGTTTGGGTGGTAGCGGAATAGATAATGCTTCGGGTGCTGTAGAAACTGCTGATGGCGGTTATATTGCAGTTGGTTATTCTAATTCAAATAATTTAAATGTTACAGGAAACCACGGTGCTACTGATTGTTGGCTACTGAAATTAGATTCGACTGGTGTTATCGAATGGCAAAAAAGCATTGGCGGTAAAGGGCTGGATTATGGATATTCTATTCATCTTACAGCTGATAAAGGTTTTATTATTGCTGGTGCAACGGAATCAAATGATGGTGATGTAAAAGGCAATCACGGACAATCGGATGCGTGGGTAATCAAAACAGATAGTATGGGAAAAATACAATGGCAGAAATGTTATGGAGGAACGAAAAATGAAGTGGCTTATGCAATCCAACAAACAAATGATGGTGGTTATGTATTTGCTGGAAGTACCAATTCTAACGATGGAGATGTAAAAGGTAATCACGGTGCTACTGATGTGTGGGTAGTAAAACTTGATAAAGATGGAAATATTAAATGGCAAAAATGTATGGGTGGTACTGACGTTGAACAAGCAAAATCAATTCATCAAACAAATGATGGTGGGTATATTATTTCTGCTTTCTCGAAATCAAAAGATGGAGATGTTACTACTAATAAAGGCAACTACGACTCTTGGATAATAAAATTAAAACCTTAATATATGTTTAGTAAAATAATAATATTCTTATTTGCTTTTCTTTTAGCTTCTGTTTCAACTATAAAAGCGCAAGACGAAAATGCTCCTAAGAAAGATACGTTGGACCCTGTTGCAATTATTATTAATGCAGGAAATATAAAATGTGATTCCGCAGCTGTGCATTTGAAAAAGAAAGATGTAAAAGGCGCAAACAGGTTATATGCCGATGCGATAAGAGAGTATAAAAAACTAATTAAGAAGGACAAAGACAAAGAAATGTTTGCGCCTTATTTTTATGTAGGAGAGGTACAATTAAAAACGAAAGAGTATAAGGAAGCAATTTTGAGTTTTACTCAAGCAATTAAAATTGATTCTACACATAGCGATGCTTTCCGCGACAGAGGTATCTGTGAAGTAGCGATTGAAAAATTTCCGGAAGCAAAAAAAGATTTTAATCTTGCAATAAGTCTTAGTCCGCAAGACCCAATTGCGTTATATAATAGAGGAATGCTTGCCGAAAGAAATCCAGACAAACAATCATCTTATGAAGATTACGCTGATGCACTTGATATAAAACCAAATTATCCTGATGTGCTTTTCAGAAGAGGAATGTTATATGCCTTGTTTAAACACGACTATGTACTCGCGGTTGGCGACTTTAATAAAGTTACTGAAATAGATTCAAGTTATTATATCGCATACTTCTGGAAAGGGAAAGCTTATTTCAATGGTCAGGATTATCGCTCTGCAAATAAAGAATTAACCACCTTTCTTAAATTCGATTCTACAAATTTGGAAGCAATAATAATGCGTGGTGCTGCTAGATTAAACTATAATGATTTCTCGAATGCAATTAAAGATTTTGATGCGGTAATAAAGGTGGAACCTAAAAATTTTATTGCTTTAACTAATCGTGGATTAGCCAAAGGACAAATGCGTAACTTTAACGAAGGATTAGAAGATTTAGATTTAGCAATAAAAATAAAGTTCGATTATTCGCCTGCATATATTAACAGAGCAGTTGTAAAGTATATGAATAAAGACAAGAAAGGTGCTTGTGCCGATTTACATAAAGCCGATGGTTTGAATAATGCCAAAGCGTATGAACTATTAGAAAAATATTGTAAATCGGAAGTGAAGTAAAATTATATTTAAAATCCTTCCACAGTTTTCACTTCTTCTCCAACTCTAAAAATACTTATGGTATGGCTACCATTGTTATCATACACAATTTTTACAAATCCTGTTTTAGAATCATCCTGGAAAACTGAATCAAACTTTTTCTTGTTTCTTAAATGCGATAATTTACTTCCTGCTCCACTAACAATATATCGGTTTTCATTTCCCATCATACATTGCAAATTATGGTCGTGCCCCGACGCATAAATAATATTATTGTATTGATTCAAAACAGTAAGCATTTTTTTTCTCATTCTTTTATATCTCGGTTGAGCCAAATCTTGGGAGTAAAGACGATATAGTCCCATAAAACCAAAAACACAAAGCGGTGTTTTATTTATAAGAAAACGCATTGGCTGTCTGCTTTTCGAATGTTGTCCGTTAGTGTACATTGGATGGTGTGCTGCAATTATAACTTGTTCATTATTTTTTTTTGCTTCATCCAACTCTGTTTCCAATTGTTTGTAAAATAACCGTTCTGTGTTTTTCCTCGACCCTATTTTATTTTTTCCATACCGATGCAAAAACCATTGTGTATCTATCGTAATCAATCGAATATTCTTATTCAGCATTACTGATGTCGGTCCTGGTAGCCCATTTGTAGGAAGAAACGTCGCTTCGTTTTTATTTGCAACAGAAGTTTTTGTTTTCAAATATTCATTCACATAAAGTTCCTGATTCTTTAAAATCTTTCTGCCTCTTATCTTTTGCGCATTCCAATCGTGGTTGCCAGCAATAAAATAAGATTGTCCTTTATATTCTTTTAAAATATTTAATTGAGATTCTAAATGCAATGCCGAATTTCTATCATTAATTTTTAATCCACTCGGATAAACATTATCTCCCAAAAAAACTACCGAACTATTTGGATTTTTTAAAAGGTCTTCTTTCAACATCAATAATGCTTTCCCCGAAACAGTATCTTCCCCTGCATCTCCAATTAAATAAACTGAATAATTACTTGTGTTTTGTGAGAATAAAGAAAGAGAAAAGAAAAAGAAAAGGAGGAAGAA
>CAILDT010000826.1 GCA_903833025.1 uncultured Bacteroidota bacterium
AACAAACGGAAGGTAAAATTACGCACTTGGTGGTTGGAGTAGGCACTGGTGGCACTATTACAGGCACTGGAAAATATTTGAAAGAAAAAAATCCGAACATTAAAGTGTGGGGAATTGATACGTATGGTTCAGTTTTTAAAAAGTATAAAGAAACAGGAGAGTTTGATAAAAACGAGATTTACCCATACATCACCGAAGGGATAGGCGAAGATTTTTTACCTGCTAATGTTGATTTTAAAATTATTGACAGGTTCGAAAAAGTAACCGATAAAGATGCTGCCATAATGACGAGAGAAATTACAAAGCAAGAAGGAATATTTGCAGGTAACTCGGCTGGTTCGGCAATGGCAGGTTTGCTGCAATTGAAAAATGAATTAAAAGAAGGTGATATAGTAGTAGTTATTTTTCACGACCACGGCACACGTTATTTAGGCAAAATGTTTAATGATGAATGGATGATGGAAAAAGGATTTTTTGATAAAAAAGGGTTGGTTGCAAAAGACCTTGTAAATCAAAATACAAATGGAAAATTAATTACAATCGAAAAAAATGATACCATCGAAAACGCGGTGAAACTAATGAGTAAAATGGATATTTCGCAGATACCAGTTACAAATGATAAACGTATTGTTGGGTCATTAAATGAAAGTATATTGTATGCTAAAGTGGTTGCTAATCCTGAAATAAAAAATAGTAAAGTAGAAACTATTATGCAACCTGCATTTCCGTTTGTAGATATTTCTGCACCAATTGATTCGCTGTCTTCAATGATTACAGATAAAAACCCTGCTGTGCTGGTACGCGATTTTAAACTTGATAATACGTATATAATAACTCGCTATGATATTATTAATGCGCTAACGAAGTAGTTTATTCTTTCATCTCTTCAATCACAAAACCAAGAGATTTTAAATCGTTCCAGAAATTACGATATGATTTTTTTACTGTATCTGGTTGTTCAATTGTTATAGAATCTAAAACCATTGCAAGTGGTGCAAAAGCCATTGCCATTCGGTGGTCGTCGTAAGTATAAATTAATTTGGGTTGGTTAAGAGTGTCTGGTGGTGTTAGTTTCATCGTGTTGTCATTCTCAACTTCCACTTTAACTCCAAGCCGAGTAAGTTCATTTTTTAATGCTGAAATCCTATCTGTTTCTTTTATTTTTAAAGTATGCAGCCCATTAAAGAACCCCGATATATTTAATGCACTTATTACAACAGCAATTGTTTGTACTAAATCAGGACAATCAGAAAAATCAAAACCAAAGTGTTCCTCTTTTAAATTATTTTTTGTTAACCGAATACCATCTTCCATATATTCTGATTTTATACCAAGCATTGTAAAAATATCAGCAACCATTCCATCACCTTGCAAACTGGGGCGTTTCAAATTGTTTATCACCAAATCACTTTCTTTTGAAAGTGCTGCGATAGCATACCAATACGATGCAGAACTCCAATCGGCTTCTACTTTATATTCATATCCTTCCTCACCTTTTTTGTAATAATTTTGAGGACTGACAGAAATAATTCCATCCTGCCACATACCATACACCCTGAATTCTTGCATCATTTTCAGAGTCATATCAATATAAGGTCGGGAAGTTACCTCGCCTTTAAATTTTATTACTAGTCCGTTTTGCAATTCAGGCGCAATTAATAATAACGCTGAAATAAACTGACTGCTTACATTTCCGTCCATCTCTACTTCGCCACCTGTTAATTTTTTGCCTTTAATTTTTAATGGAGGATAGCCTTCTTTTTCAAGATATTCAATATCGGCACCCATTTCGCGCAGTGCTTTTACTAAAACTCCAATAGGACGTTTTTTCATTCTATCCGTACCTGTTAATATATATGTACCAGGTTTGGTTGCAAAAAAAGCAGTAAGGAAACGCATTGTAGTACCAGCACTTCCCACATCATAAATGGTTTCATCTATGGTTCCGAAATGTTTTGCATTTAATATCTTTTGCATAATTACTGTATCTTCAGCAGTAGAAATATTTTTTATTTCAAAGCTGTCTTTGCACAATGCCTGAATAATCAACGCGCGATTACTTTCACTTTTAGAAGAAGAAAGGGTAATACTTCCTTTTAATATTTTTGTTGGGTGCGATATTTTATACATCATAAGTTGAAATATTTTGCTTGTTCTGAATAATAATTTAATGATTCTATAATTAATGTTTCGTCTGCTGTTTTATTTATTTCACACGTTCCTATTGTTGATAATAATGAGAAGTTGATTGTTCTGTTATAATTTTTCTTATCGTGTTTCATTAGTTCAATTATTCGTGCAGCGGTTGATATATTTATTTTATAGGGTTTAAAATTACTTAATATTAGGTTTGTTATTTCTTTCAGTTCTTCTTTTTTTAGTTTGTTTATTTTATGAGACAAATAACTTTCGCAAATCATTCCGATTGCCACAGCCTCTCCGTGCAATAATTTATTTTTACTGCTTCC
>CAILDT010000827.1 GCA_903833025.1 uncultured Bacteroidota bacterium
GCTGGTGCAACTTCGGTAATGTTTGAGGGTGTGCCTACTTACCCTGATGCAGGGCGGTTTTGGCAAGTGACAGATAAATATAAAGTAAATATATTTTACACTGCACCTACCGCAATTCGTGCGTTGGAAGCAGCAGGTTTGGATTTTGTAAAACCTTATAAGCTTGATTCGTTAAAAGTGCTGGGTAGTGTTGGAGAGCCGATTAATGAAGAGGCGTGGAACTGGTACAATGAAAATATAGGAAAAGGTAAATGCCCAATTGTTGATACGTGGTGGCAAACGGAAACTGGAGGAATACTAATTTCCCCGTTGGCTGGTATAACGAAAACAAAACCAAGTTTTGCTACTTTACCTTTACCTGGAGTGCAGCCAATCATTCTGGATGAAAAAGGAAATGAGATTATTGGAAATGGTGTGGAAGGAAACTTATGTATTAAATTTCCTTTCCCATCCATCATCCGCACCACTTACGGCGACCACGAACGATGCAAACAAAATTATTTTGCCACATATCCCAATTTGTATTTTACAGGAGATGGTTGCAGACGTGATGAGGATGGGTATTATAGAATAACAGGGCGAGTGGATGATGTGATGAATGTAAGTGGTCATCGCATTGGAACAGCCGAAGTAGAAAGTGCAATAAATATGCACATTGATATTGTTGAATCTGCTGTGGTAGGTTATCCCCACGATATTAAAGGACAAGGAATTTATGCTTATGTAATTTGTACAAATAACAATAAAGATGTTGAAACATTACGAAAAGAAATCCTTGCTGAAGTAACTAAAGCTATTGGTCCGATAGCAAAACCCGATAAAATTCAAGTGGTAACAGGTTTGCCAAAAACAAGAAGCGGAAAGATTATGCGAAGAATATTGCGAAAAATTGCAGAGGGAGAAATAAATAATTTAGGAGATATTTCTACCCTTTTAGACCCATTAGTAGTGGAAGAAATCAAAGCCGGAGCAATAAAATAAATCCAGTTTATTATTAAAATTTTGTTAAAACTAAATTAGTACCTGAATTTCCTTTATCTTCGTTTTTTCAAAATACAAAAAGTGTCTGACAGTTTAGTAATTATACCAACATACAATGAGAAAGAAAATATCGAGCGAATGATTCGCAAGGTGTTTTCTTTATCACATCCTTTTCATTTATTAATTATTGACGATGGCTCGCCTGATGGCACAGCATCTATTGTTAAACGGTTAATGCAGGAATATCCTAATAGATTATTTATCGAAGAGCGTGCTGGTAAATTAGGTTTAGGGACTGCATATATTCACGGTTTTGGTTGGGCATTAAAACTCAAGTATGAATATATTTTCGAAATGGATTGCGATTTTTCTCATAATCCTGATGATTTAATTCGCTTGCGAGATGCCTGTGTAAATGGTGCAGATATGGCAATTGGTTCGCGATACGTGAAAGAAGGAAAAATTGAAAACTGGCCCAAAGGACGCGTGTTGATGTCTTACTTTGCCTCTGTTTATGTGCGTATAATTTTAGGTGTGAGAATAAGAGATACTACAGCGGGTTTTAAATGTTATACAAGAAAAGTGCTGGAACAAATTAAATTTAATGAAATAAAATTTGTGGGTTATGCTTTTCAAATAGAAATGAAATACACTGCATACAAACTCGGATTTAAAATTGCTGAAGTCCCGATAACCTTTACTGACAGGACGGAAGGAGTTTCAAAAATGAGCAAAGGAATATTTAAAGAAGCATTTTGGGGAGTGCTTCAAATGCGTTTTAAAAAATCAATTAAATTATAAATTACTTTATGAAAAAAATCGCTACTCTGTTTTTAATTTTAAGTTCATCACTTATTTATGGACAGAATATAAAAACCGAACAAATAAAAAAACACATTCAATTTCTTGCTGATGATAAATTAAAAGGCAGAGGCACAAGTTCTCCTGAAGAACTTGTTGCCGCAAATTACATTGCAGAAAGCTTTAAGAGTGATGGATTACAGCCGAAAGGGAATAGCGATAATTATTTTTACACTTTCAAATTTAAAAAACCAAAAGATAAAAGCGATACCATCGGTGGAGAAACTGTTTCTGCAATGGATGTGGTTGGTTATTTAGATAATCAAGCGGAATATACTGTGGTTATTGGCGGACACTATGACCATCTCGGAATGGGAATGGACCATAATTCTCTTGATGCAAATCCGGAAGGAAAAATTCATAATGGAGCTGATGATAACGCATCAGGTACGGCAGGTGTTTTGGAGCTTGCCAGATATTTTTCTCAAAACAAGCACAAAGAAAAATTTAACTTTCTCTTCATTTGTTTCTCTGGTGAAGAGCTAGGATTATTTGGTTCTAAACGATTTTGCGAAAATCCGACCATTGATTTTAAGAAAGTAGATTATATGATTAATATGGATATGATTGGTCGTTTGAATGATTCTACAAAAAAGTTGATTGTTTATGGAGTAGGTACTGCGCCCGATTGGGTTCCGTTGATTGATAAAACTCCAACTTCTTTCTCTATTAAAAAAGACAGTGCAGGTGTTGGTCCTTCCGACCAAACTTCTTTTTATCTAAAAGATATTCCTGTTCTGCATTTCTTTACCGGTCAACATTCCGATTACCACAGACCGACTGATGATATTGATAAAATAAATTTTGAAGGAGAGAAAGATGTACTTGAATACATTGTAAAAATAATAGAACAAACAGAAACTCTTCCGAAGATGACATTTTTAAAAACAAGAAATACGGAAGCGGGAACTCGCAAATACAAAGTAACTATGGGCGTTATGCCTGATTATGCTTTTGATGGAAAAGGAATGCGCATTGATGGTGTCACTGCCGGCAAACCTGCTGAAAAAGCAGGTTTACTGCGAGGCGATGTTGTTATCAAATTGGGAGAAACAAAAGTGGAGAGCACAATGGATTATATGAAAGGGCTATCTAACTTCAATAAAGGCGATACTACAGAGATAATAGTTTTGAGAGATGGGAAGGAAATTAAATTAACGGTAACATTTTAAATGAAAATATTAATAAAAAATGCCAACATTGTAAATGAAGGAAAGGTCATTAAAGGCGATGTGTTGATTGAGAATAATTTTATTTCAAAAATTTCTGAAACAGAAATTACAACAAAAGCAAATAAAGTAATTGATGCTGAAGGAAAATATTTATTTCCGGGTTGTATTGATGACCAAGTGCATTTTCGTGAGCCAGGTTTAACTCATAAAGGAGAAATATATACCGAAGCAAAAGCAGCGGTGGCGGGTGGTGTAACTTCTTATATGGAAATGCCAAACACTATTCCGAATGCGCTAACACAAAAATTATTGGAGGATAAATATAAAAGAGCTTCAGAAGTTTCTCTTGCTAATTATTCTTTTTATATGGGTGCTTCAAATGATAACCTTGCTGAAGTTTTAAAAACAAATAAAAAAAATGTATGCGGGGTTAAAGTATTTATGGGTTCGTCAACGGGAAATATGTTGGTGGATAATGCTGAAACCCTAGAAGCTCTTTTTTCAAAATGCAAATTATTAATTGCAGTGCATTGTGAAGATGAAGAAACAATAAAAAAGAATTTAGCTCAATACAAAACACATTATGGTGAAAATATTACTGCCCAAATGCACCCTTTGATTCGCACTACTGAAGCGTGCTATAAATCATCCTCATTTGCATTTGAACTTGCTAAAAAACACAATACTCGTTTACACATATTACATATTTCTTCTGCACTGGAGCTAAATTTATTTAATGCAACTATGCATCTTCCTCTTAAAGAAAAAAGAATCACTGCTGAAGTTTGTATTCATCATCTATGGTTTACGGATGCTGATTATGCACGACTTGGTAATTTAATAAAATGGAATCCTGCCATTAAATCAAATTCAGATAAAGTTCATTTGTTAAGAGGATTGATGGATAACCGCCTTGACGTAATTGCTACTGACCACGCACCACATACGTTGGATGAAAAAATGCAACCTTATTTACAAGCGCCATCGGGCGGTCCGTTGGTTCAACATTCTTTAGTTGCAATGCTTGAGTTTTTTCATAACAGACAACTTACTCTTGAAAAAATTGCAGAGAAAATGTCGCACGCAGTTGCCGATTGTTTTAATATTTCGAAACGTGGGTATATTCGTGAAGGTTATTATGCTGATTTGGTTTTGGTGGATTTGAATTATCATTGGACTGTTACAAAGAAAAATCTTTTATATAAATGCGGGTGGTCGCCATTCGAGTGGCAGTTGTTTCGTTCCAAGGTTATGCAAACATTTGTAAATGGTAATTTAGTTTACGATGATGGAGTGTTTGACGAAAAAACAAAAGGTGAACGACTGCTTTTCGAAAATTAATTTTCCTTCTTTTATAATATATAATTCATAATCTATAATTTCTTCCACCCTTGCTTTACTGGATAATAAAACCTTTCGTAGCTATTTTTTTTAGAGTCTTTTATAAAATTGGTTATAAAGGCAGAGAAAATATTCCTCTCAATACTCCCGTGGTTCTTGCACCTAATCACGTAAATGCTTTTATCGACCCTGTTGCTTTAGGATTACTAACTCGAAGAAAAGTTCGTTTCTTCGCTCGTGGCGATGTGTTTAAAGGGTGGCTTGCTAAAACTGTTTTGGGCAGTATGGGCATCAGCCCTATGTACAGGATACAAGAGGGGTATGCAGAAATAAAAAAGAACGATAAAACTTTTGAAGAATGCAGAAGACGACTAACCGCAAATCAAGTTATTTTATTATTCCCCGAAGGTATTTGTGTGCAAGAACGTAGATTGCGACCATTGAAAAAAGGGCTTGCTCGCATTATTTTCCAAACAGAAGAAACATTGGATTTTAAAAAAGATGTGTTAGTTATTCCAGTCGGATTAAATTATACTGCAGCTTATAAATTCAGAAGTAAATTATTTATTGACATTGGGAAACCTATATCTATAAAGGAATACGAAGCAAGCTTTAAACAGGACAAAGTAAGAACGATAAATGATTTTACAAAAATGTTTGAGCAAAAAATGGCGGAACATTTAGTAATCATAAAAAATAAAGATAATGATAAACTGATAGAAGATATTGAAGAAATTTATTTTCATCAATGGATAAAAGATAGAAACGACACGCATAAAAGTTTGGAAAGGCAGTACCAGGCAACGCGCGAAATAGCTTCAATGATTAATGTACTGGATACAGAATATCCTCAAATAATTGAATCATTAAAAGAAACAACGAGTACATATATAAAGGAATTAAATAAATTTAATTTGCGCGACCATTTGCTTCGACCTGAAAACATAAGCAAAATGAATTTCTTGAGTTTTATTTTTGAAAGTCAATTAATATTATGGGGAAGTATAATTTATTTTTTCGGTTTAATAATGAATTATCCTCCTTATTATTTCGCAAAATTATTTTCCACAAAAAAAATTAAGAACATCGAATTTTTTGCTTCAGTATATGCAAATGTGGCGATGGTATTTTGGGGAATTTATTATGCGATACAAATTTTAACATTCGCGTTGGTGTTTCGTAATTGGATGTCGCTCGGAATTTATGCGCTCACAATTCCCGTTTTGGGTTTTTATTGTTTATGGTTTTATCCAATCCGACAAAAAATATTTGGCAGGTGGCGATTATTGCGAATGGTGAGAAAAGATAAAACCAGTGTGGAGAATTTAGTAAAAGTACGCGCTGAAATTATTTTGGAACTAGAAAATGCAAAAAGGACGTACATCGAGTTTTTAAAATCGTAACCCAATTATTGCCATTTTTTTTGGCACATTATCATTCCCGACCACTTTCAAGCTCTTAAAACGCATTTGTGAAGGTTTTATGATTTTTGAAAAGCAAAATAAGCCCAATTCAGGGTTATGAAACCTTGAAAATTACACTATAAATTCCTAATCGGCTTAAAAAGCCCCTTTAAACAGATTTATTTGACCACCTCATTCATACTTTTTGTTCTATCCCAAACATCAATCTCTTTGAAATTTTAAACCAGAAAGTAGTCAATTTACTAATTACTAATGTATTAATAACGGTTTGCACTCCATTTGCAAAAGGAAGTACTCCATTTCGGAAGGATAGTACTCCATTTCGGAAGGACAGTACTCCATTTCGAAAGGACAGTACTCCATTTCGGAAGGACAGTACTCCATTTCGGAAGGATAGTACTCCATTTCGGAAGGATAGTACTCCATTTCGGAAGAACAGTACTCCATTTCGGAAGGATAGTACTCCATTTCGGAAAGATAGTATTAGATTTAGGAAAGATAGTATTACATTTAGGAAGAATAGTACTATACTTAGGAAAGATAGTATTAGAATTGGTTTGGTAGAAACGTATTGAGCAATTTAGTATTTTTGAAGATGAAAAATTCAAAATAACCATCAATGAAATTCGGAAGTGTAGAAAATATTAAAGGCATAGATTTATCCTTGCCTAAAGACCACCCAGATACTGCGAAAGTATTGAAAGGCAAAGAAGCAAAAAAACTAAATGTGTTTGTTGGCTGTGCAAAATGGAACAAAGTAGATTTGAAAAACTTTTATCCGAAAGGAACAAAAGATGAGTTGGCTTATTACTCTAAGCAATTCAACAGCATAGAACTAAACGCTACATTTTATCAGGCGTATGGAAAAGAGCAATATGAAAAGTGGCGAGAAAAAACACCAAAAGGATTTAAGTTTTTTCCTAAAATTCCTCAAACAATAAGTCATTTAAAACGCCTGAATAATGTTTCTGCACTTGTAGAAGAATTTTGTAATTCGGCTGCAAGTCTGGAAGAAAAACTTGGTATGATATTTTTACAAATGAATGATAATTTTAAACCAAAAGATTTTGAAAGATTAGAAAAATTTGTTGTTGAATTTCCAAAAGGAATTCCGTTGGCAATTGAGCTTCGCAATGCGGAATGGTTTAACGACAAAGCGATAATGGACAAAACTTGTGAGTTGTTTAAAAAACATAATGTTGCAAATATTATTGTAGATACTGCTGGCAGAAGAGATATGATTCATATGCGACTGACCACTCCTGTTGCTTTTGTGCGGTATGTGGGTGCAAACCACGAAAGTGATTATAGCCGCTTAGACCCTTGGATAGAACGAATTATTAAATGGAAAAAAGAAGGGCTGAAAGAATTATATTTTTTTATTCATCAAAACCACGAGTTGGAGTCGCCACTTTTATCTGCTTATTTTATTGAGAAAATAAATCCGTTGTTGAATTTGGATTTACATATTCCGGTTAAACCTGAAACGGTTAAGAAGAAGGATTTGAAGGGGCAAGGCGATTTGTTTTTGTAAAAGAAAGTTATTTTTTACAATAAACATCGCTTTCTTCAACAGGATATTTTTTATCAAGGTCGATATTATTAAATCCTTTTTTATTTCCCCAGCTAAATATTTTTTCAAAAAAAGGAAGTAGTTTATTTGTTTTTATTTGTTCAAGAAAATAAACTTCGTGCTCTTTTTCTTTTATTCCCATTTCATAAAGTGTTCTGTCGTGTTCTTTTATTCCCAGAGAATTAAAAAAATGTTTCATCCTGAAATACTCGCAAACGTTGCCGCTTTCCAGTCGTCCAGCAAAATAAAAAGGCATAAACCAACCGATAACGTAACAACTTCCTGAAATAATTTTCCCAACAATATGAAACCGAAATTCGTAATATTTAGAAATTGGAATTGAATATTGGTTCATTATTTTCAATACTTCTTCTCTGTGATTCCACTCATCAATTTCTATTTGATGTATTGCTTTTTTCTCTTCTGGATTTTTAACCGCACCTGCGTGACCTTGATAAGCAAAGGCAGCTGCCTTTTCTGCTGAATATGCTTTCTTTAATAAATCAACTAATTCAGGATGGTCGAGTTGCATATTAATCTTTCACTCTGTTAAATTTTAATGCTTTCAACATCCAATTTGGTAATGGTTTTAAGGCATCTCGTTTTCTTAAATCCAGATACCAGCCAATTTTTTTTAGTATCGGAATTTTCTTTGTCTCCACAAATTCTATCAGCGCACCATCAGGGTCTTCAATATAACTAAAGTGTCCGGCTGCTTCGCCCATATCAAATTTTTCTCCGCTATCAACTGTAAAAGGATAACCCTTCTCCGCACACAATTGTTTCATTGCGCTTTGATTGGTAATATCAAAACATAAATGAATAAAGCCCTGGTCGCCCCAAAAGCGATTCTCAAATATTTTGCGCGGTGTAATGTCATACGCTTTTATTAATTCTATTTCGCTTGCGCCAAGCAATTTTGAAAACGCACCTACTCTTGGTTTGCTATGTTTTAATAGCACTCTGCGCACTTTATGCTTTCCTGCTGGTAGGTGTTCGAAATCTTCAAACACTCCTTCTTCGTCATACACAACTTTATCATAACCCAATATATCTGCATAAAATTTTATGGAACGTTCCATATCACTCACCCCAATCATACATCCTGCTGGACCTCCAGTAAGTTGCATCCCTTCGCCAAACCAAGAATCACTACTTACAATTTGAAATAAATTATTCCAAGGGTCGCGCAAATAAAAAGTAAGATTTCCTGCCGAATCTTCTGTTGGTTCGCAAAGCAGATTTACATTTTTAGATTTTAGAAATTTGTACGAACCTTCCACATCTCTCGATTTCATTCGTGTGCAGAAGAAACCTAAATCGCCTAATTTTATTTCAAACGGACAAGGTTGCGGAACTCTGCTGGTGTATTGCCATATTTCAAAACCTCCGCCACCTGCTAAGTTGATTGCTAATATTGCGTGGCGTTGATGAGGTTTTCCTCCGGTGTAAGGCAACATTAAATTTGCTTCTGCTGCTTCTTCAAATATTGGCACATCCATTCCAAAATGCTGACGATACCACTTAAATGCTTCGTGAACATTTGGTATTCCTATTCCTATCTGTTGTATTCCTGCTATGGTTGGTTGTTGGTTCATTCGTTATTCTTGTTTTTGTTTCCGTATCATTTTAGAGAATAATTTTGGAAAAAAACGTTTGAGCCATACTGCTCGTAATTCTTTCCGTCCAATAAATATTTCTTCTTTATTGTTTTTTGTTGCTCGTATTATTTCCATTGCGCACTCCTCCGCACTTATTCCTTGGTCGGTGCTTTCATCCATTTTATTATGTTTGGTGCCATCGCTGTTTAATGCGTTTACAGAAATATTAGTACGAATTCTTCCCGGACAAACAACCAACACTTTTACATTGTCATTATAAATTTCCATTCTTAATGATTCGAAGAAACCGTGCAATGCGTGTTTGGATGCTGAATAAGCGGAGCGCAAATAAAAACCAAATTTACCGGAGATGCTGCTTATCACAATTATGTTTCCGCCTTTTTGTTTCAACATAAAAGGTAAAACAGATTTTGTTAAAGCAATTGTTCCAAAGAAATTTACTTCCATTATTTTCCTGTCCACCTCTATTGGTGTGTCTTTAACAAGCGCACGCTGGCTTACTCCTCCATTGTTTACAAGCACATCTATCTTCCCGAATTTTGTAATTACTCTTTGTGTAAGGTCGTCAATATTAGTTGTGTTTGCTAAATCAAGCGGAAGGATAAAAACATTTTCATCAGCTATTTTTAAACTGCTTTTTACTCTGTTTAATTCTTCTATTCTGCGGGCGGATAAAATAAGTTTAGCTCCTTCATTTGCAAAAGCCACTGCCAACGCTTCGCCAATGCCTGATGATGCTCCGGTTATCCAAACTACTTTATCTTTAAAGGAAATCATTGCCCGCAAAAGTAACTTTAATTTTTATACTAACTTTGCCGTATTATTAAAAATATGATTAAGAAATTTTCTTTCCTTTTTATTTGTTTGTTTGTGGTTGCTTGTTCCGACAAGCCAACTATTTCTATCCCTGATAACGTGTTGCCAAAAGAAAAAATGGCTGCTGTGATGCTGGATGTGCACCTTTTGGAAGCGTCGATGAATATGGCTGGCATCAACAGAAACAATATTGATATGGCTGGTAGTTCTGTTTCTTTAGATTTGGATGTGTTGAAAAAAAACAATATTACCAAAAAACAATTTGACGAAAGTTTTAATTTCTATTCCAATAATCCGCAACTATTATCCGAAGTATATCAAATGGTGTTGAACGATTTGAGCAAGATGCAAGCCGAAGTAACTAACAAAAAGTAGGCGTTATTTATTCAATTATTTTCTTGCAAAAATAATTTACACCAATCATTTACCGATTCTTCCACAGAAATAAATTTATAATCAGGAAAAACATTTTTTATTTTTTCGTTAGAGAAAAAACTTCTATGGTGTGCCGACCGTGCCGTTTCTTTGGTTATTAATGGCATTGCACCTGTGGTTAAGTGGCGAAGGTTTTCTACCATCCACCCCAAGTTACTTAATACTTTCCCTGCTTTTATTTTCGCTTTTGGTTTATTAAACGCTTTGTGCATCATATCAAAATAGGTACGAAACGCAATATTTTCTGTACTTAAAATATATCGCTGACTGGTTATTTCGCGTTCCATTAATTTTATCATCAATGCAGCAACATCGCGCACATCAATAAATCCGTTGGCTCCATTAGTATAAAACATTATGCCTTTTGCTGCTTTGCTAAACATATTAGCACTGCTTTGTTGCCAGTTGCCTCCGCCAATAATAATTGATGGGTTTACAATTACTACATTAAGTCCCTCTTCTGATGCACGCCACACTTCGCGTTCTGCGCCATATTTACTTATGGAGTAATTAGAATTTTCGGGAGATGATTTCCAAAATAAATTTTCTGCCGACAGTTGTTCACCTGTGTTTCTGCCAATGGTGGCAATAGAACTAACGTGTAAAAACTTTTTTACTTTTTTCTCCATCGCCGCATTTACCATATTGGCGGTACCTTCAATGTTAATGCGCATCATTTCGACTTCGTATTTTTGTTCGAACGAAACCATAGCCGCACAATGATACACTTCTGAAACACCTTCCATTGCTGCTAATAACGAATATATATCCAGCAAATCGGCATCTACCCACTCAATGTTTTTAAGTAGTTGGTCGGGTGAAGAAGTGTAATAGGAAAAAACTTTTTTTACGTTGGCTACATTGCTGTTAGGTCGTTTTATAACACGCACCTGTTTACCCAAATTACATAAACTGTATAATAAATGTGTGCCTACTAAACCTGTGCCGCCTGTTACTAATATCAATGGAGAGATTTTTTTGTATGAGAAAAATATTTAATCAGGATACTTTTCTGAATTTTGATTTGTGTTAAAAACACCAATAATAAATGCAGTTGAAATACTTTCATTTCAATAACAATTTTAAAAGTCATTTCTTGCTTTTAAACTTCAATTGTTTTTTTGCTTCGTTCCAAGGAATATAATTTTCTTCTTTTGCAGTTTTTCTCCGTTCGTCCAAAACCTTTTTTTGCCAAGGATGAACAATTATTTCTTCCTCTTCCTGAATACGTATCAGTTTCAGGTCGGCAAGGTTTTGCAACAGTTTTGCTGCTTTCGGGTTTAAAATTTCTACTCGTAATGTCATAGTGCAAAAGTAATTAAATAGATTGAAGTTTGTTTTTTATCAAGCACCAACCGGCAATTTCGATTTATAACTATACTCTATATTTTCAGGTATTTTACGTGGTTTTTTTAGTTTGCCGAGCATATAGCTACTCAATCCCGAATAACTAATACCTGCGTGGAGTGCTGCTTTATCTAGCGATTCAAACTTTTCGGTCATCACCCCATCTACAAATTTGTAAACCGCTTTGGTGTATTTGGCATCCGTCATTCTGCCCAATGTTTTCATCATCTTTTTTTATTTTTTATTTTATTACAATCATTTTTTTACCTGCACTAAAACCATTACTTGTTTGCAACTGATAATAATACGTACCCGCATCCAGTTCGGCGGTGCTTATTAATATATTGTGAAACGCATCGGTTACTTTATACCGTTTTACTTCTTGCCCTGTTATATTATAAAAAATTATTTCGGCAGTGGTGGTGCCTTGCGGCAAGGTATATTCTATAGTTGTTTCGCCTTTATTTGGATTAGGATAATTGGAAATGTTGGCTTGTTTTGTATTGTTGTTATCAGGCACCATACTTGTTATAACCCCGTTAGTGCAATCGTGGCAAGGGAGAAAGCCAGGGAGGGAGTACACAGATGAAGCTCCAGTATATGCGTTCTGCATAATCATTTTAAAACCAGAAGGAGTATAAGAAATAAAATCTTCATTTCCATAGCCTAAGGGTGCCGCACTTTGAGCAGTGCTATCTTGAATAAATAGAGTATTACCTGCTTCATCAAATACGTGGGTGAAAGAATGTCCAGGTAATGGAGAAGAAATAATCAAATATTCAATATCTGACGGATTAGTATTAAATAATTCTTCACTTATATACCTAATTAATATGGTATAGTGATACCCAATAGGAGGAATATTGATTGTTCTAAAAACAGTATGATTTAAATTAAATAAGGTAATGACACTTGTATCATTCATCACATATTTGTATCCTGAAGAACTTAGCTTTACTAATCGTAAATTGCTATTAACATAATTATTCTCCAACGTTATCTGCGCAAAACCATTTACCGAAAGAGTAAAAAGCAATATTATAAGTAGTTTTTTCATTGGAGTAGTTTTTAAAGGTTAATTTTTTACCAAACAAAACTACTCATTAATTTTCTGAAAAAGCAAATATTCGGGAAAAACTGCAACTTCAATTTCTTCATCCTCAGACTTAATCCAAAACAAGCCCTTTTTTCAAACTGATAGGCAAAAAGAATGGTTTTCACATCAAACAGCTAAAAATCAATCATATAGATTTGGCTAACCTTCAATTTTGGTCAGCTAATGTCTTACTTTAGTTAGCGGATGTCTTACTTTGGTCAGCGGATGTCTTACTTTAGTTAGCGGATGTCTTACTTTAGTCAGCGGATGTCTTACTTTGGTCAGCGGATGTCTTATTTTAGTTAGCTAATGTCTTGTTTTGGTCTGCTGATGTCTCCGTTTAACCCGCTAACTTTTCATTTTACACCACCAGTTGTTCCAAAATCCAACCAAATCAATCCAATTTCCCCAAAAAAATCACTCCTCCAACATCATCATCGCCTCATTTAATTCGCCCAGCGTTTTGCGGTTATTTTGCTTTTTTGCTATCGCGATACCTTTATTGTAAGTAGCAATAGCTTTTTCCACATTACCCGTTTGCTCATAATATTTGCCTAACTGATAATACGCCCCAAGGTAATTTTCATCTCTTATGAGGAGCGTTTCAATAAGCTCAATAGCTTTTCTGAAATTATTTTCTTTCCCAAATTCCAACGCCAACGCATAATTCAAAAACGAATCATTGGGTTCCGTTTCAAGCATTTGTAGGAGTTGTTGGAGGCGAGTGGAGGTCATTTATAGTACTTTCATTTTTAAAAACAGATTGTTAATATTGAGATTCCTCGCTGCGCTCAGAATGACAAACTA